>NZ_JBQYLP010000008.1:0-110920 GCF_052683555.1 Burkholderia sp. BC1 | reverse complement strand
AAAAAACTCGACGCGCTGGGTCTCGCGCAGCGTCGCCGCGAACGACGCGCCTTCGGGCAGCCGCAGATCGACGAGCAGCTCCGGGCGATCCGAGCTCGGGAAGAACTGCTGCGGCACGAGCGAGAAACCGAGCAGCGACACGACGAACAGCGCGACCGTGATCGCGAGCACGACGAAGCGCCGCTCGATGCACCAGTCGATCCAGCCGCGCAGCCGCCGGTAGAACCGCGTGTCGTAGATCTCGTGCTCGTGATCGTCCGGCAGATGCGCGTCGTGCGCGTGCTTCTTGCGTTCGGGCAGCAGGTGATAGCCGAGCAGCGGAATCAGCACGACGGCCGCGAACCACGACGCGATCAGCGCGATCGCCGAGACCTCGAAGATCGAGCGCGTGTATTCGCCGGTGCTCGACTTCGCGAGCGCGATCGGCAGGAAGCCCGACACCGTGACGAGCGTGCCGGTCAGCATCGGGAACGCGGTACTCGTGTAGGCGAACGCGGCGGCGCGTGCGCGGTTGTAGCCCTGTTCGAGCTTCACGGCCATCATCTCGACGGCGATGATCGCGTCGTCGACGAGCAGGCCGAGCGCGAGCACGAGCGTGCCGAGCGACACCTTGTGCAGCCCGATGTCGAACAGGTACATGAAGAGCGCGGTGACGGCGAGCACGACCGGAATCGAGATCACCACGACCATCCCGGTGCGCAGCCCGAGCGAGACGAGGCTCACGATCAGCACGATCGCGACGGCTTCGGCGACGGCTTCGAGGAAGTCGTCGACCGAGTGCGATACCGCGTGCGGCATGCTCGACACCTCGGTGAGCTTGAGGCCGGCCGGCAGCTGCGCCTGCAGCGCCTTCGACTGCGCGTCAAGCGCCTTGCCGAGCCGGATCACGTCGCCGCCGGGCTGCATCGTCACGCCGATGCCGAGCACCGGCTTGCCGGCGCCCGTGCCCGACGCGGCGGTGCGCATCTGCGTGACGGCCGGGTCGTCGTAGCCGCGCCGCACCGTCGCGAGATCGCCGAGCCGGAACGTGCGGCCGTTGATGCGGATCAGCGTGTCGGCGATCGCGGCGACGTTGTCGAACTGGCCGCTCGGCCGCACGAACACGCGGTCGTCGGTCGTCGTCAGCACGCCGGCGGACGACACGTCGTTCTGCGCATTGATCGCCTGCCCGAGCTGCTGCGGCGAGATGCCGAGCCGCGTGAGCTTCGCGTTGTCGACCTCGATGAAAATGCGCTGGGCCGGATCGCCGAAGTAGTCGACCTTCGCGACGCCCGGCACGCGCAGCAGCACGGTGCGCAGCTGGTCCGCATAGTCGTGCAGCTGCGCGGGCGAGAAGCCGTCGCCTTCGAGCGTCCAGATATTCGTGTAGACGTCGCCGAACTCGTCGTTGAAGAACGGACCCTGCACGCCGGGCGGCAGCGTATAGCCGATATCGCCGACCTTCTTGCGGATCTGGTACCAGGTTTCAGGCACGTCCTTGACCGGCGCGGAATCCTTCATCGTGAAGAAGATCAGCGATTCGCCGGGCCGCGAATAGCTGCGCAGGAAGTCGATCGCCGGCGTTTCCTGCAGCTTGCGGCCGATCCGGTCGGTCACCTGTTCCTGCACCTGGCGCGCGGTCGCGCCCGGCCAGAACGTGCGGATCACCATCACGCGGAACGTGAACGGCGGATCCTCGGATTGTGCGAGCCGCGTGTACGCGAGGATGCCCGCGACCGTCGCGAGCACGATCAGATAGACGACGAGCGCCTGATGGCGCAGCGCCCACGCGGACAGGTTGAAGCGTCCTTCTTCGCGGGCCGCGCTCATGACGCGAAATCCTCGGGATGCAGCGGCGCGATCGCGCGGACCTTCTCGCCGGCGCTGACCGTATGCACGCCCTGCAGCACGACGCGCTCGCCCGGCTGCACGCCGTGCGACACGGTGACCGTGCGCTCGTTGAAGCGCGCGACCTCGACGCGGCGCAGCTCGAGCGTGTCGTCCTTCGCGCGGACGATCCAGACGGCCGGATGCGGGCCATCGTGGAACAGCGCGGTCGCGGGCAGCGTGACCGGTTGCGCGTCGGCGGCGCGCGGCGCGCCATCGAATGCGACGTTCGCGGTCATCCCGAGACGGATCGCAGATGCATCCGGCGCGGCGAGCGTGAGCCGCATCCGATACGTCCGGCTTTGCGGATCGGCGGCCGGCGCGATCTCGCGCACCTTCGCCGCGAACGTGCGGCCGGGCAGCGACGGCAGCGTGACCGTCGCCGGATGGCCGGGCGAGAGCGCCGCGAGCGCCGTTTCGGGCACGTCGACGACCACGTCGACGTCGCCGGCCCACGCGAGCTGATAGACGGGCTGGCCGGCCGACACGTTCTGCCCGGTGTCGGCCTGCTCGGCGGTGATGTAGCCCGCATGATCGGCGACGAGCGTCGCGTAGCGCAGCTGATTCTTTGCGAGCGCGAGCTGCTGCTGCGCCTGATCGCGCTGCGCGAGCGCGGCCGTGTAGCTGTCCTCGGTCTGCTCGAGCTGCGCGGTCGCGATCAGGTTCTCGCGCGCCTGCGCGCGGTCGCGGTCGAGTTGCTGTTTGGCGAATGCGAGCCGGTGCGAGGCGGCGTCGAGCTGCGCCTGCGCGCTCGCCGCGTTTTTCTCGACGTCGGACGGATCGAGCAGTGCGACGACCTGGCCGGCCTTCACCGTATCGCCGAGCCGCACCTTGCGCTCGACGATCTTGCCCGCGATGCGGAACGACAGCGGCGTCGCGTAACGCGGCTGGATTTCGCCGGGCAGCGTGAAGGCGGACGCGGCGGCATCCGCGCGCGCGGGCAGCGCGACGACCGGGCGCGGCGCCGGCGGCGCGGATTCCTTCGGATGACAGGCGGCGAGAACGAGTGCGGCGCCGATCAGCAGCGCGGCACGGGAACCGGAGCGATTCACGAAACCCCCAAGGGACGAGAGCGAAAGAGGTCGGCAAGCGCGGCGGCGCCTGCCCCGAAGAGGCCGCGCGAGCGCGACGCCCGGACAGCACGATCGGATACTGCGGCGGATTCTAATACACCTATGTATCCGAATGCAAAGATGAATCTGAAAGGGGAGTGGTGCTAGACTGCGCGCCATGAAACCACAGCGCTTAACTCGCGAGCAGAGCAGGGACCAGACGCGCGAACGTCTGCTGAATGCCGCACATCGCATTTTTCTGAAGAAAGGCTACGTCGCCGCGAGCGTCGAGGACATCGCGGCAGCCGCGGGCTATACACGCGGTGCGTTCTATTCGAACTTCCGCAGCAAGTCGGAATTGCTGCTCGAGCTGCTGGAGCGCGATCACGCGTCGGTGCAGGCCGATTTCGAGGCGATCTTCGAGGAGGGCGGGCCGCGCGAGCAGATGGAGTCGATGGCGCTCGCCTATTACCGAAAGCTGTTTCGCGACGACGAGTATTCGCTGCTATGGGTCGAGGCGAAGCTGCAGGCGGCGCGCGACGCGAAATTCCGCGTGCGCTTCAACCAGTTCCTGCACGGCAAGCGCGTGCAGATGGCCGAATTCATCCGTCGCTTCGCGGATCGCGCGGGCACGCCGCTGCTGCTGCCGGCCGAAACGCTGGCGTTCGGACTGATGTCTCTGTGCGACGGCGTGCAGTCGTATTACACGGCCGATCCGCAGCACGTGTCGGCCGAGGCCGCCGAATCGGTGCTGGCCGGCTTCTTCGCGCGTGTCGTGCTGGGGCGCGCGCCCGATTGACGGCGGCGCGGCGGCTCAGCGCTCGCCGGTCATGCGCCGATACGCGTCGAGCAGCGAGGTCTTGTACACGACGCCCGCGAGCGTCGGCTCGGCCTCGCTCTCGATCACCGGCAGACGTTCACCCTTGAACGCCATGAAGCGTTCGAGCGCGGTCGCGAGCGGCATGTCGGGCGTGAGCAGCGGAAACGGCGTGTGCGCATAGTGCGCGGCCGTCTTGTCGGTCGTGTCGCGCTTGTCGAGCAGGTCGGACGTGATGTCCTTCAGCGCGACCGCACCGCGAAAGCGCCCGGCGTCGTCGGTCACGTACAGATACTTCACCGGATATTCGAGAAACACGCGCGTCATGTCGGCGACGCTCGCCGTGAGCGGCACGACCGTCTGCGCGGGCTGGATCAACTCGCGCATCTGCGTGGTGCGCAGCCGCATCCGCTCGGCCGCGTCCTGGTGATGGCGCAGCGTGATCTCGTACATCGACGTCGTGCCGGTCGCGCGCGCGACGAAATACGCGAACACGCACGACACCATCAGCGGCAGCACGACCTGATAGCTGAGCGTCATCTCGAACATCATCAGGATCGCCATCAGCGGCGCCTGCGTCGCGCCCGCCATGAACGCACCCATCCCGACGATCGCATAGGCGAAGTACGCGGACGTGTGGCCCGGCCACAGCGCGTTCATCGCGAGCCCGAACAGCGAGCCGAATACCGCGCCGACGAACAGCGTCGGCGTGAACACGCCGCCGATCGCGCCCGAGCCCGTCGTCGCGGCGGTCGCGAGCACCTTGAACACGAGCACCGCGACGAGCGCCTGCCAGGTCCACGGCGAATGCAGGATGTCGTTCACGACGCTGTAGCCGTTGCCCCATACATCCGGAATCCACACCGAGATCACGCCGACCACGAGCCCGCCGAGCGCGAGCCGCACCGGCAGCGGCACGGGCAGCCGCTTGAACTGGTTCTTCGACGCGTCGAGCAGATGCAGGAACTGCGGCGCGAGCACGCCGCACAGCGCGCCGAGCACGACGAACAGCAGCACCTCGGGGCCCGTGACGGCCGGAAACACCGGCATCTCGTACGGCGGCCGATAGCCGGCGAACTCGCGCATCACGATGTTCGCGACGACCGACGCGACGACCATCGGCCCGAAGCTTTCCATCGCGATCGTGCCGAGCACGATTTCGGAGACGAAGAACGCGCCGGCGATCGGCGCGTTGTACGCGGACGTGATGCCGGCCGCCGCGCCGCACGCGACGAGCAGCCGCAGGCGCGGCGGATCGAAATGCGCGAAGCGGCCGACGAGCGACGCGGCGAGCGCCGCGAGCTGCACCATCGGGCCTTCGCGGCCGATCGAGCCGCCGCTGCCGATCGTCAGCAGCGACGACAGGCTGCGCCACAGGCTCTGCCGTACGGGCACGATGCCGTTGCCAAGCGCGACGGCTTCCATATAGTCGGTCTTGCCGGACTTGTGTTCGCCGCGCGTCGCGAGCAGCAGCACGCCGCCCGCGAGCAGGCCGCCGGCGGCCGGCAGCCAGAAGCGCACGTACCACGGCAGGCTGCGCGCCATTTGCACGAAGCTGCCGCTGCGCCCGGCGATCAGATGCTGCATCAGGTCGATCCCTTCGCGAAACGCGATGGTCGCGAACGCGCCGCCGACACCGACGATCGCCGACCAGATCAGCATCGTATGGGCATCCGACAGGCGGAACAGCGTCTGTGCGCGGGTGCGCAGCTTCAGCAGGAACGAGAGCACGGCTGACAGGGGGCGATGGAAAACGACGCGAAGCATAGCACTGCGCCGCGCCCGCGGGAGATCCCCGTCGGGCGCGGCGCGCGAAGCGGTGCGGACGTGCGGCTCAGCCAAGCCAGTGCTGCACGGCCCACGTGATGCCGTAGCCGCCGACGATCAACCACACGTACAGAATCAGCCCGGTGGTCAGCGCGCGCGGGCCGGCCTGGCGGATCTGCGCGACGCGCGTCTCGATCCCGAGCGCCGTCATCGCCATCGTCAGCGCGAACGTATCGAGCACGTTCAGCGTATGCGTGACGTCGGCCGGCAGCACGTTCAGCGAGTTGACGATCACGAAGGCCAGGAAGCCGAGCGCGAACCACGGCACCGCGACCTTGCGCTTGCCCTGCGCGCCGTCGGCTGCCGTCTGCGCCGAGCGCGCGAGCCACCAGCCGAGCACGAGCAGCACGGGCACGAGCAGCATCACGCGCGTCATCTTGACGATCGTCGCGACGTGCGCGACCTGCGGGCTGATGTCGCTCGCGGCGCCGACCACCTGCGCGACCTCGTGGATCGTGCCGCCGAAGAACAGCCCGAGCCCGGCCGGATCGAGATTCAGCAGCCCGGCGTGATAGGCGATCGGATACAGGAACATCGACAGCGTGCCGAACAGCACGACGCTGCCGACCGCCATCGCGCTTTGATGGGGCTTGGACTGCAGCGTCGATTCGAACGCGAGCACCGCGGCCGCGCCGCAGATCGCGCTGCCGGCGGCGGTCAGCAGCGCCGCGTCGCGGTCCAGCTTCATCAGCTTCATGCCGGCCCAGGTGCCGATCGCGAGCGTGCTGACGACGACCAGCACCGATACCGTCAGGCCCGGCAGGCCGACCTGCGCGATTTCCTGCAGGCTCACGCGCAGCCCGAAGAACGCGACCGCGATGCGCAGCAGCTTGCGCGCGGAGAAGTTCACGCCGGCCGCCCAGCTCGCCGGCATGCCGTCGCGCAGCGCATTGCCGTACATCGCGCCGGCGACGATCCCGACGATCAGCGGCGACAGGCCGAGCGCGGCGATCGCAGGCAGTTGCGACAGGCTCGTGACGGCGGCGGCGAACAGCGCGACGAACAGCACGCCGTTCAACTGGCCGCGCATCGACGGCGCGGCGTGGCCGAGAGAGGGAGTCGGGGCAGTGGACATGGGAGGCACCGTGACAGCGTCGTTGCGATGGTCTAATCCTAAATTCGTTATATCGATATGAAAAATTGTGATTTGTGACATAAACTATCCGCCAAACCGATAATTCGACGCCATGACCCCGGATCAACTGATAACGTTCGCCGCCGTCGCCGAGCATCTGAACATCAGCCATGCGGCCGTCGCGCTGCATCTATCGCAGCCGGCCGTGTCCGGTCAGTTGCGGCTGCTGCAGGAGGAATTCGGCGAGCCGCTGTATCAGCGCGACGGGCGCGGCATCCGGCTCACGCCGCTCGGCGAGCAGCTCGCGCAGTACGCGAAGGCGCAGCGCGACACGTTCGCGCAGGCACGCGCGTTTCGCGACGCGGTGCGCGGCCTCGATGCCGGCACGCTGCGGATCGGCGCGAGCACGACGCCGGCGAGCTATCTGCTGCCGTACCTGATCGCCGCTTTTCAGCCGCGTGCGCCGCGCATCGCGATCCAGACGATGAGCGGCAACACGGCCGACGTCGTCGCCGCGTTGCCGTCGCTCGATATCGCGATGATCGAAGGGCCGCCCGGCGACGCATTGCCGCCCGGTACCGCGGTGCACGTCTGGCACGAGGACGAAATCGTCGCGATCGTGCCGGCCGGCCATCCGCTCGCCGCGCCCGAGTACGACGCCGGCGTGACGCTCGACGCGCTCGCGCCGCACCCGCTCGTGCTGCGCGAGGAGGGCTCGGGCGTGCGGCAGCTCGTCGAGCGCGCGTTCGCGCAGTGCGCGGCGCCGATGCGCGTTGCGTTCGAGATCGCCGGCGTCGAAGCCGTGAAGGAGGCCGTGCGCGCGGGCATGGGCGTCGGCTTCGTGTCGGCGATGTCGTTGCGCCATCGCGATGCGGCGCTCGTCATGCGTTCTTTCGCGCCGACGCCGCTCACGCGGCATTTCTCGATTCTGGTCCCGCATGGCAGTGCGCCGTCGCGGGCCGCCGCGCAGTTCCTCGAGATGAGCGTCGCGCACACAATCGGATAACGGCCGCGGCCCCACACGCGGCGCACCACGACAGTGCGACGGCAGGCACGGACGATGCGCCTCGGGACGCGCGCGTCGCGCGGGCGGGGCGGCCCCGTGGGGCGGCGTCCGGGCCACCCGCCAATCCTAGGGATTTCCACTATGGTGCACGCCCGAAGCGAAGCGCACCATCCGTCTCAAGCAAATGGAACCGGTTCCAAGGCCGGGGAAAAAGGGCATCATGGCAGACATCGTGATCGTGGCGAGCGCATTCGGAATGGACCGTGTGCGCCAGGCGGGCCACAGTGCATTCATCGCGGCGGCGGCAGCAGCCGGCGCGGCCGGATTCGAGGTGCGGCGCGAGTTGTTCGCGTCGGACGACGACGCGGCGCCCGGCGCGCTGGCCGCGCTCGGCGAGCGGATTGCCGCACACGGGTTGTGGTCGGTCTATTCGACGCCGGCCACGCTGTACACCGACGACGGCGCGCTCGACGCGGTAGCGCTGCGCGACACGCTCGCCGAAGCCGACGCGCTCGGCGCACGCTTCGTGAAATTCCAGCTGGGCGGCTTTGCCGGCGACGCGCACGCGGCCGACATCGTTGCGCTGTCGCGCGGTGCGCGTGCGCGTGTCGTCGTCGAGAACGGGCAATTGGCGGTCGGCGGCGCGTTCGCGCAATTTCGCGGGCTGTTCGACGCGCTCGCGGCGTGCGGCCTGCCCGATGCGCTCGGCATGACGTTCGACATCGGCAACTGGCAGTGGCCGGGCGAAGCGCCGCTCGCATGCGCGCACGCGCTCGCGCCGCACGTCGAATACATCCACTGCAAGGCCGTCGAAGGCGAGGGCGCGCGCCGCTTCGCCGTCGCGCCGGCGCCCGACGATCCGCTCGTGACTGGCGTGCTGGCGGCGCTGCCGCCGCAGGCGCCGCGCGGGATCGAGTTTCCGTTCGACGCACACGATCCGGCGGCCGACGCACGGCGCCGCGTCGCGTGGCTCGCAGCCGCGTGACGCACCCAGGACACGGAGGATTCACTGATGCAGACAGCACTCGATATCGTCACCTACGGCGAAGCGATGGCGATGTTCGTCGCCGCGCAGCCGGGCCATCTCGCGCACGCGGCGCAGTTCACGAAGCGCATCGCGGGCGCCGATCTCAACGTCGCGATCGGGCTCGCGCGACTCGGTTTCCGGGTGGGCTGGATGAGCCGCGTCGGCAACGATTCGTTCGGCCGCTACGTGCTCGACACGCTCGCGCGCGAAGGGATCGACGCGTCGTGCGTGACCGTCGATACGCGCTACCCGACCGGTTTCCAGCTGAAGTCGCGCAATGACGACGGCAGCGATCCGACGGTCGAATATTTCCGCAAGGGCTCGGCGGCGAGCCACCTGTCGTGCGACGACTACGTGGCCGACTACGTGCTCGGCGCGCGCCACCTGCATCTGACCGGCGTCGCGCCGGCGATCTCGGCGAGCTCGTGCGAACTGGCGTTTCATCTCGCGCGCGAGATGCGCGCAGCCGGCAAGTCGATTTCGTTCGATCCGAACCTGCGCCCGACGCTGTGGCCGTCGGCCGAGGCGATGGCGACGACGCTGAACGCGCTCGCGGCGCTCGCCGACTGGGTGCTGCCGGGCCTCGCCGAAGGGCGGCAGCTGACCGGCCGCGACACGCCGGCCGACATCGCGCGCTTCTATCTCGATCAGGGTGCGCGCGGCGTCGTCATCAAGCTCGGCCCGCAGGGCGCGTACTATCGCACCGCCGACGGCGACGAGGGCACGGTCGCGGGCGAGCGCGTCGACAATGTCGTCGACACGGTCGGCGCCGGCGACGGCTTCGCGGTCGGCGTCGTCAGCGCGCTGCTGGAACGCAAGCCGGTCGCGCAGGCGGTTGCGCGCGGCAACCTGATCGGCGCACTCGCGATCCAGGTGATCGGCGATTCGGAAGGGCTGCCGACGCGCGCGGCGCTCGACCGGCTCGAGCGCGAACGGGCCGAGCGAGTAGAGGAAAGCTTCGTCGCGCAATGAGAGGCCGGACACGGCACAATCCGCGAACCGGTTTCGCGCGCGCATCGCGATGCGCGAAGCCGCAGCAACGCATGCAGCAATCACCCCGATCGACGACGCCGACGCAAGCGCTCCGGTCGACACAGGAGACACTCTGATGGCAACCAATCTCGCACCCCGCCGCTGGTGGACGATCATGCCGATCGTCTTCATCACCTACAGCCTCGCCTACCTCGACCGCGCGAACTACGGGTTCGCGGCGGCGGCCGGCATCAACCAGGATCTCGGGATCGGCAAGGGCCTGTCGTCGCTGATCGGCGCGCTGTTCTTCCTCGGCTACTTCTTCTTCCAGATTCCCGGCGCGATCTATGCGGAGCGCCGCAGCGTGAAGAAGCTCGTGTTCGTGAGCCTCGTGCTGTGGGGCGCGTGCGCGGCGCTGACCGGCGTGGTCAGCAACATTCCGTCGCTGATGGTGATCCGCTTCGTGCTCGGCGTGGTCGAGGCGGCCGTGATGCCGGCGATGCTGATCTACATCAGCAACTGGTTCACGAAGAGCGAGCGCTCGCGCGCGAACACGTTCCTGATCCTCGGCAACCCGGTGACGGTGCTCTGGATGTCGGTCGTGTCGGGCTATCTCGTGCACGAATTCGGCTGGCGCCACATGTTCATCGCGGAAGGCGTGCCGGCGATCCTCTGGGCCGTGTGCTGGTGGTTCCTCGTGCAGGACAAGCCCGCGCAGTCGCCGTGGCTGTCCGCGCAGGAAAAGCGCGATCTCGAGACGACGCTCGCGGCCGAGCAGGCGGCGATCAAGCCGGTGCGCAACTATGGCGAAGCGTTCCGCTCGCCGGCCGTGATCAAGCTCTGCGCGCAGTATTTCTGCTGGAGCATCGGCGTGTACGGCTTCGTGCTCTGGCTGCCGTCGATCGTGAAGAACGGCTCCGCGCTCGGGATGGTCGCGACCGGCTGGCTGTCGGCGCTGCCGTATCTCGCGGCGACGATCGCGATGCTCGCCGCGTCGTGGGCGTCGGACAAGGTCGGATCGCGGCGCGGGTTCGTGTGGCCGTTCCTGCTGGTCGGCGCGGCCGCGTTCGCCGCGTCGTTCGCGCTCGGTTCGACGCACTTCTGGATCTCCTACGCGCTGCTCGTCGTGGCGGGCGCCGCGATGTATGCGCCCTACGGCCCGTTCTTCGCGATCGTGCCGGAACTGCTGCCGAAGAACGTCGCCGGCGGCGCGATGGCGCTGATCAACAGCATGGGCGCGCTCGGTTCGTTCGTCGGCTCGTATTTCGTCGGCTATCTGAACGGCGCGACCGGCTCGCCGCTGGCGTCGTATGCGTTCATGAGCGCCGCGCTCGTCGCCGCCGTGATCCTGACGCTGTCCGTCAAACCCCAGCCGCGCGATGCCCATTCGCTCGCGGCGCCGCTGCAAGGAAAATGAAACGATGAAGCCTCGTATCGTCGCGTACAAGCCGCTGCCCGATGACGTCCTCGCGTATCTGCGCGAACATGCGGACGTCGTGCAGGCCGACGGCGCCGACGCGCTGGCCGATGCGCTCGGCGATGCCGACGGCGCAATCGGCGCGAGCCTGAAGATCACGCCGCAGATGCTCGATCGCGCGCCGCGCCTCAAGGCGTGGTCGACGATTTCGGTCGGCTACGACAACTTCGACGTCGCCGATCTGACGCGGCGCGGCATCGTGCTCGCGCACACGCCCGACGTGCTGACCGAGTCGACCGCCGACACCGTGTTCTCGCTGATCCTGGCCTCCGCGCGGCGCGTCGTCGAACTCGCCGAATGGGTGAAGGCCGGCCACTGGCATCGCAGCATCGGCCCCGAGCTGTACGGCACCGACGTGCAGGGCAAGACGCTCGGCATCGTCGGGCTCGGGCGCATCGGCGGCGCCGTCGCGCGGCGTGCGGCGCTCGGCTTCCGGATGCAGGTGCTGTACACGAACCGCGCCGCGCATCCGGAAGCGGAGACGCAATACGGCGCGCGGCGCGTGACGCTCGACACGCTGCTCGCGCAGTCGGATTTCGTCTGCCTGCAGGTGCCGCTGTCGCCGGAGACGCGCCACCTGATCGGCGCGGCCGAATTCGCGAAGATGAAGCGCAGCGCGATCCTGATCAACGCGTCGCGCGGGCCGGTGGTCGACGAGGCCGCGCTGATCGACGCGCTGCGCGCCGGCACGATCCGCGGCGCGGGGCTCGACGTGTTCGAGAAGGAACCGCTGTCGGCCGATTCGCCGCTGCTGCAGATGCGTAACGTCGTCGCGCTGCCGCACATCGGTTCGGCGACGCACGAGACGCGTCATGCGATGGCGCGTTGCGCGGCGGAAAACCTGGTCGGCGCGCTGGCCGGCACGCTGCGCTCGAACCTCGTCAATCCGGACGCGCTCGCGCCGCGCTGAGGCGCTGAGGCGCTGAGGCACGGCCGCGCCGGGGGCGGCCGGCCGGCCGCACGCCTGCCGTTAGAATCGACGGTCTTGGTGCCGGCGGGCGGCGTGCGTTATGATCGCCCGCTCGTCGCGCATGCGCGCGGCCGCGCCCGCGACGACGGTCCGTGCGACGCCGCGCGGCACGCCGGTTCCGGTCGGCATCCGATCGACAGAGGAGTCCGCCAGGTGGCTTTCGTATCCAACAACAAAGGTCCGTCCGCCGACGCAGCGGCGCGGATCGCCCGTCGCGAGGCATCACAGTGACCGAATCGCAACTTTCCACGTCCCGTCCGGCGACGATCAGCGACGTCGCGCGCGAGGCCGGCACGGGCAAGACCAGCGTTTCGCGCTATCTGAACGGCGAGACGCACGTGCTGTCGGCCGATCTGCGCCAGCGGATCGAAGCCGCGATCGCGCGGCTCAACTACCGGCCGAACCAGATGGCGCGCGGGCTCAAGCGCGGCCGCAACCGGCTGCTCGGCATGCTCGCGGCCGACCTGACCAATCCGTATACCGTCGAAGTGCTGCAAGGCGTCGAGGCGGCGTGCCACGCGCTCGGCTACATGCCGCTGATCTGCCACGCCGCGAACGAAGTCGAGATGGAGCGCCGTTTTCTGCAGCTGCTGACCACGTATCGCGTCGAAGGGCTGATCGTGAACGCGCTCGGCGCCGAAGAGGAGGTGCTGCGGCCGCTGCGCGGCGGCGGCATTCCGGCCGTGCTCGTCGACCGGACGGTCGAGGGCTTCGAGGCCGACCTGATCGGCCTCGACAATGCGGACGCGATCGAGACGGCGCTCGCGCATCTGATCGAGCGCGGCTTCGACGCGATCCATTTCGTCGTGCAGCCGTTCGAGCACGTCAGCTCGCGGCGGCTGCGCGAAGCCGCGTTCCGTGCGGCGCTCGCCGCGCGCGGCATGCCGGTGTCGCCGACGGTCGTGCTCGATCTCAACGCGCCGCAGGCGGCCGCCGCCGCGCTGGCCGAACTCGATGCGCGAATCGACGATGCCGCGCGGCGTGGCGTGCGCGCCGCGCTGTTCGCGGCAAACGCGCCGGTCGCGCTCGCGATCGCGCGTCATCTGCGCGCCCGATTCGGCGCCGCGTGGCAGTCGAACGCCGCGCTGCTGTCGATCGACGATCCGGAATGGGCCGAGCTGATCGGCATCACGACGATCCGTCAGCCGACCTACGAGATCGGCTACAAGGCGGTCGAGTTCGTGCACGAGCGGATCGACGGCGCGGGCGGCGACGTGCGCGTCGCGATGCTGCCCGGCGAGCTGATCGCGCGCGCGTCGACCGCAAGCTGAGTATCATTCGGGGCACGCGGCGCGTTCGGTGCGCCGCGCCCAACAAGGAACTCCATGACCGTTGCTCCCGTCACGCTGGCCGTGCTGATTGCGGCCACGCTGATCATCGCGCTGCTGCCGCTCGTCCTCTTCCGTTATCTGCGCAAGCCGCTTGCGCTCGACCGCCGCGACACGATCGTCGGCGTCGCGATGTTCGCGCTGTCCGCGATGATCGTCGAACGCGCATTCCACGCGCTCGTGCTGAGCCGCACGCCGGCCGGCGGCTGGCTCACGCATCCGCTCGCGTTCGTCGCATACAGTGCGCTCGCGACCGCCGTGTTCGAGGAGCTCGGCCGCTATCTCGGGATGCGCTGGCTGAGCCGCCGCTACGGCACGTCGGCCGGCGACGGGCGCGGGATCGGCTACGGGATCGGGCACGGCGGCGCGCAGGCGTGGTTCGTCGGCGTGCTGGTATGGGGGCAGTGGGCGTATCTCGGCTGGCTCGCGAGCCGCGGCCAGCTCGACGCCCAGCTTTCGGACTTGCCGCCCGACACCGTGGTGCGGCTGCAGATGATGCTCGCGACGCTGTCGGTGCCGACCGTCGTGCTGCTGCTGCTCGAACGCGTTGCGGCCTTCGCGGTGCAGGTCGCGCTGTCGGTATTCGTGTGGCGCGGCGTGCGGGCCGGCCGCGCCGGCGTGCTGCCCGCGGCGATCGTGCTGCACGCGCTCGCGGCCGCGCCCGCGTTGCTGTATCAGGTCAGGATGCTGCCGGCCGCGTGGGCCGAGGCCGCGTACTTCGTGATCGCGGCGGTCCTGACGGCCGTGCTCGTGAAGACGTGCCGCACGCCGCGCGCGGCGCACTGAGCGGTGCGGACGAACGAATGCGCCACGCCCGTGCCGACGCGCGGCGACAGAGGATGACATGGACGACTATCAGATTGACTGCGCAAGCGCGGAATTCGATGCGCTCGCGCGCGTCATTTGCGATCTCTTTCCGGAACAGACGCGCTTCGTCGAAAGTAGCGACGCGCGTGGACGCTTTCTGTCCGTGCACTGGCTCGCGATGCGTTTCGGCGCGACGCCGAAGCGGATGACGCTCGACGTACGGATCGCACCGGCTGCGCTGGCCCGCTATCTGGCGCTGAAGCCGATGCAGCGCGCGCGCAGCCATGCGGTGCTGCATGCCTATACGGAGGCGATGCTCGGCTCGCTCGAAGAGCGGCATGCGGCGGGCGAGACGGTCGAGCGCGAAGCGGAACTCGCGCTCGACGAAGACTTTGCGTGACGGCGTGCGCGCGTGATCAGGTGACTGCGGGATTACGTGTGGCCCGCGCGTCGCGCGCTCACGCGTCGCGGTAAACCTGCGCGAAGCGCTGCGCCTGCACGACGCCGTAGTCGCCGGGCGCGTATTGCATGACCCAGTCGCCGGCCGCACCGCGCAGCGTATCGCCGTTTTCCGAGCGTGCGATGGCGAACGGCTCGTCCATCCGGCGTGCGAGCACGACCGTCGGCCGGTTCCGGTATGCGCCCGGTGCGCCGTGCGCAAGCGCCGGATCGGCCGGCACGTACTTCGCGTCGAAGCGCGCGCGCGACACGACCCAGCGGTCGCCGGTCGAGCCCGTGATCAGCGCGTCGCCGGCGACGTAGCGGTTCGGACCTTCGAGGCTCATCAGTTCGCCGGCGGCGTCCGCGAACGCGACGGTGACGGTTTCATCCTTGACGACGCGGCGGGCCTGCGGATCGGTGCGCAGGTCGAGGTGCTTGAGTTCGAGCATGGCGGAAGGGCGGGAAAAGCCGGGAGCTTATCCCGAAATTGACGCGCCGTGTGAGGCGCGTCGACTACTGCAGGCTGTGTGCGCGGCGCCGCCCGGCCGCGGCGGGCAGGGCGGGCGGCCGCGGTACGGCCGAAGTATCAGGGCTGCGCCGGCGCGCTCGCGGCCGGGGCGGCCGCGGCCTTGCCTTCCTTCGCGTTGCCCTTGCGGCGGTGCTCGCCGCCGTGGTGCAGCCAGCTGCGGAACGTCGTATCGGCGAGCGCCTTCTGCTCGGCCGGGAAGCTCTCGTAGAGCGGCGCGAACGCGTCCGCGAGCTTCTTCGCGCCGTCCGCGTTCGCCTGCGCGAGTTCCGCGTACTGCTTCATGTCGTCCACGGCGGACACGTTGCGGCTTTCCATCCGCGCACGGTAGAGGCGGCCCATCGTGTCGCCGTTGTCGCGCATCGTGTCGGCGAACGTCTTCCATTGCGATTCCTGCGCCGGCGTGATCTTCAGCTGATCGTGCAGATACTTGATGCGCTGCTCGATGCGCGCTTCGCGACGGGCGGCGCGCTGCTCCGCGCTCGGCGCGGACGCGGCCGACGTCGTCGCGGCCGAAGCGGACGTTTGCGGTTGCGTCTGCGCGAAGGCGCCGGCGGCAACGACGAGCGTAGCGAGGGTGAGCGAGATTTTCTTCATGATTGGCTCTCCGGGTGGTGTCTTGCGAGCGGGCGTGGCGGCCGTTGCCGCGCGCGCCTCTCGCGTCGCCGCTATTAGTAGCACGTTGCCCGCGCCGCGGCAGCGAATGCGACACTTGCTTACATCCGATACGAATCGAAATTGAAAGGTCGGTGTGTGCGAGGCATTCGGGCGCAGCGGCGTTCGCGCTATCATCGCGGCACGTTCCACTTCGCCGGCGCGCGGCGCCGCGCACAGTCTCATGCGTCCACCCCGTCTCGACCAGCTCGACGATCTCGATCGGCAACTCGTCGCGTTGCTGCAAGCAAATGCGCGTGCGAGCGTTGCCGATCTCGCGCGGCAGCTCGACGTCGCGCGCACGACCGTCGTCGCGCGCATTGCGCGGCTCGAACGCACGAACGTGATCGCGGGCTACAGCGTGCGGCTCGGCCAGGACGTGCTCGACGCGAGCATCTACGCGTACGTCGGCATCATCCTCACGCCGAAGTTCGGCAAGGACGTGCTGCGCAAGCTCGATCGCATGCCGGAAGTGCAGTTGCTATGCGCGGTGAGCGGCGAATACGACTACGTCGCGTGGCTGCGCGCCGATTCGCCGGAACGGCTCAACGATCTGCTCGACCAGATCGGCACGCTCGAAGGCGTCGAACGCACGACGACGTCGATCATCCTGTCGCGCAAGATCGATCGCGGGACCATCGGCGGCTGAGCGGCCGGTGAGCCGCAAGCCGCGCGTATCGGGCGCGTCGTCGTCCGGCTCGTCGCGCCGCGCGACGCGAACGTGCGTCCATCGTTTCCGCCTGCGGGCTAAGCGTCTCCGTCCTTCATGACGATGCCGATCGAGCGATCGGCGAACCCCATTTGCCGTTCGTGAGGCAATTCGATCGGCGCTGGCCGGATGCACTCGCGGTTGGCGTTACCTCGGTGCGCGATGCGCAGCGATCGGCGTTTCGATCGCCATCAATTGCCGCTTTTCCTTCGTGATTTCCCTTGCCGGTCGACGCGTCCGCGTGCGGCGAATCGGCACGTCGCGCGCGCCCGCCGAGCCGCGCGCCACGGTCGTTTCGGCAGTGTTTCGTCGTTTCGGCGAAATGTGTCGTCATTGCGTCGAAGTTATCGGTCGTTTCGCATCATTCTTCGTCTTGGAACTGATTTTGCGCATCTCTACACTGCGGGTCATGGCTCGACGCCGTCCACAACACCAACCCATCATCAGGAGATAAGCGCATGAAAATCGCCATCGTCGGCGCCGGTTTGATCGGCCACACCATTGCTCACATGCTGCGCGAAACGGGCGACTACGAAGTCGTCGCGTTCGACCGCGACGCAGACGCGCTCGCGAAGCTGTCGCGCGAAGGCATCGCGACGCAACGGGTCGACTCGGCCGATGCCGCAGCGATCCGCGAAGCCGTGAAGGGTTTCGATGCGCTGATCAACGCGCTGCCGTACTACCTGGCCGTGAACGTGGCGGCCGCCGCGAAGGCCGCAGGCGTCCACTATTTCGACCTGACCGAAGACGTGCGCGCGACGCACGCGATCCGCGAACTCGCCGAAGGTTCGGATCGCGCGTTCATGCCGCAGTGCGGCCTCGCGCCGGGCTTCATCGGCCTGGCCGCGCACGAGCTCGTGAACGGCTTCACCGAGGTGCGCGACGTGAAGATGCGCGTCGGCGCGCTGCCCGAGTATCCGACCAACGCGCTGAAGTACAACCTCACGTGGAGCGTCGACGGGCTGATCAACGAATACTGCCAGCCGTGCGAAGCGATCCGCGACGGCCGCAAGCAGTGGGTGCAGCCGCTCGAAGGCCTCGAGCATTTCTCGCTCGACGGCACCGAATACGAAGCGTTCAATACGTCCGGCGGCCTCGGCACGCTGTGCGAGACGCTGTCGGGCAAGGTCGAGTCGCTCGACTACAAGTCGGTCCGCTATCCGGGGCACCGCGATCTCGTGCAGTTCCTGCTCGAGGACCTGCGCCTGTCGAGCGATCGCGACACGCTGAAGTCGATCATGCGCCGCGCTGTGCCGTCGACGAAGCAGGACGTCGTGCTCGTGTTCATCACGGTGACGGGCGTGAAGGACGGCCAGCTCGTGCAGGACGTGTTCACGCGCAAGATCTTCGCGAAGGAAGTGTGCGGCATGCACATGAGCGCGATCCAGATCACGACCGCCGGTGCGATGTGCGCGGTGCTGGACCTGTTCCGCGAGAAGAAGCTGCCGCAGAGCGGTTTCATCCCGCAAGAGAAGGTGTCGCTGAAGGCGTTCCTCGCGAACCGCTTCGGCAAGCTGTATGACGGCGGCACGATGGAGCGCGTGCACGCGCTCGCCTGATAACGAAGAAACCAGACCGAGAGGGCCGGACGACGCCGGACGTGCAGCCGCACGTCCGGCGTTGTCGTTTCGGCGCAGGGAAGGGCGCGTGCGCGCTTCAGGCCGGCAGCGGCGGGACGATCGTCGCGGCCGGGGCGGGCGGTACGATGCGGAGCAGCAGTGCGTCGACGTCGGCGTCGGACGGCGCGGTGTTGTCGAACATCACGATGCCGTCGCATTCGGAGCCGGTCGGTACGAAGCGGCGCTGCCGGTATTCGTCCCAGTGCGCGAGCTTGTATGCGTCGTTCGGGTTGCCGCGTGCGACGATCCGCTCGCGTGCGACTTCTTCGGCGGTATGCACCCAGACGACCGTCAGCGCGACGTCGGGCGCGATGCCGAGCCAGGCGCGATCGAGAATGCGGCGGTCGCGCACCTCGCGCGACAGCGGGCCGACGACGATCGCGCTGATGCCGAGCGCGAGGTTTTCACGTGCGGTATCGAGCAGGCCCTGGTACTCGGGATCGCGCAGATGCTGCAGAAAGAGCGGGCTGTCGCGATCGTTCGGATCGGCGGTGAGCGCGCCCATCGCGGCGGCGCTGTAGCGGCCGTACAGCGTATCCTTGTCGAGCAGGCAGAAGGCCTCGCCGGTCGCGCGCATCAGCGGCCGGATCAGCCGTTTCGCGAGCGTCGTCTTGCCGGTGCCGGCGTGGCCGCAGAAGAACACCAGATGCGTCACGAGCGGCGGCTCCCGGCATGCGAAGCGGGCGCGGCGCGGCGGCCGTCGCGCGAGAACACTTCGGCTTCGAGCCACATCGCGTTGATGATGCCGAAGCCGAGCGCGACGCCGATTCCGAGTATCCACGCGAAATACCACATAGGTCTGCCTCCTTGACGGTTGCGCTGCATGGTCGCGTCCGCACGGCCGTACGGGCCGGCGCGCGGGCGGCGACGCGCGAGAGCCCGATCATGACCAATATCGGCGCACGGTGCAAGCCGGCCGCGCGCGCGGCAAACCGGTAAACTGACGGGAAAACGGCAACATCATCCGACAACATGCTGATCAACTGCGCTGCATATCAGGACGGCCGCAAGCTGGCCGACATCGAGATCGAGGCCATCAGCGACTACGTATCGAAGCCCGAATGCTTCGTATGGGTCGCGCTGAAGGACCCGACGCCCGAGGAGCTCGAGCTGATGGGCGAGGAGTTCGGGCTGCACGAGCTTGCGCTCGAGGATGCACGCAAAGGGCATCAGCGGCCGAAGATCGAGGAGTACGGCGATTCGCTGTTCGCGGTGCTGCATACGGTCGAGCTCGACGACGACGACGAATTCAAGGTCGGCGAACTGAACCTGTTCGTCGGCCCGAATTACGTGCTGTCGATCCGCAACCATACCGAGCAGGATTTCCGCGAAGTGCGCAAGCGTTGCGAGCGCGAGCCCGAGCTGCTGCGCGAAGGGTCGGCGTTCGTGTTCTACGCGCTGATGGATCAGGTCGTCGATCGCTACTTTCCGATTCTCGAGACGCTCGGCAACGAGCTCGACGAGCTCGAGGACCGCATCTTCGCCAAGGCGACGACGGCGTCGTCGCGCGCGATCATCGAGGATCTCTATTCGCTGAAGCGCCGGCTCGTGCTGCTGTATCAGCACACGGCGCCGCTGATCGAGCCGCTCGCGAAGCTGACGGGCGGCCGCATTCCGAACGTCTGCAGCGGGATGGTGAACTATTTCCGCGACGTGTACGACCATCTGCAGCGGATCGTGAAGACGATCGAAGGGCGGCGCGAGATGGTCGTGACGGCGATCCAGGTGAATCTCGGGATGATCTCGCTCGCCGAAAACGAAGTGACCAAGCGGCTCGGTTCGTTCGCCGCGCTGTTCGCGATTCCGACGATGATCGCCGGCATTTACGGGATGAACTTCGCGAACATGCCCGAGCTGCACCTGAAATATGGGTTCTACGGCTGCATCGCGGTGATGGTCGCCGCGGACCTCGCGCTGTGGTGGCGCTTCAAGCGCGCAGGGTGGCTGTAGCCGCGGTCACTGCGGCGCGTACTTGCCGACCACGACGCGCCACGGACGCACGCGCCACGACTTGACGAGCCCATTCTGCACATACGGATCGGCACGCGCGAACGATTCGGCGATGGCTGGTGAATCGCCTTCGAACACGAGCACAGCCTGGTCGGCCGGATCGGCAAGCGCGCCGGCGAGCACGAGTTCGCCGCGTTCGGTGGCAGCCCGCGCGAGCGCCAGATGCTCGGCGCGAAATGCTTCGCGGCGGGCCAGATAGTCGTCGACGAGATCGTAGATCAGCTGGAAATGCATGATGGCTCCCGGGATCGGTCGGCGCGCGGGATCGCGCGCGGCGCGGTCAGTATAGGACAGCGTGCGTCGTTTGGCAGGCTGCGATGATGGCGCGTCGTGCCTCGCGCCGCGCGTCGCGAAGTCGTCGCTGCAGCTCGTATCGCTGCTCTCTTATTTGCAACTAATGGTCCGCCCGTTCAATGCCGGCGGCTTCGGTCCGCGTTTCCGCACCCTTCGGCGCATCGGCGCTTCAGTCTGCAGAAAGCCGGCCCGTATTGCGGCTATTCGGCATGGACTGAACGCAATTTTTACGCGCGGCGAGGGCGCACGATGGTGCGGCAAAAATCGCTGCCGATCGGAAAAGTGCGCCGGCCGACACGTCGACAGATCCGATTTCCATCGGCGCGAATGCGACCTATGCTGAACGAATCCGGAGCGAGCTTCGCTCGCCCGCGTTGCCCACTTGTCCAGTCCAGACGAGGTGTGCCATGCCAGTGTCAGCCACCCTGCAGGATTGCCTGCGCCAGAAATCATCCCGATACGAAGTCGTGTATCACCCGTACAGCCATACGAGCATGGAGACGGCCGCCGCCGCGCATATTCCCGGCGATCGGCTCGCGAAAACCGTGCTGCTCGAGGACGAAGATGGCTACGTCGCCGCCGTGCTGCCGACGACGCATGCCGTGCGTCTGTCCGATCTATGGGTCAAGACCGGGCGCCATCTCGTGCTCGCCAAGGAGGTCGAACTGCGCGAACTGTTCAAGGATTGCGACATGGGCGCGCTGCCGCCGGTCTGCATGGCGTACGGGATGAAAACCTTCCTCGAAGAACGGCTCGCGCAGCAGCCGGAAGTCTATTTCGAGGCCGGCGACCACGAAGCGCTGATCCATATGACGCAGGACGAATTTCTGTCGTTGATGGAGACGGCCGAGCGCGCGCATTTTTCGCATCGGATGCAAGGGATGATGTTGTCCTGAGCGGGACGATGCGTTTGTTGGAGGTTGGCGGTGGCCGGTGACGGTCGCCGCGGCCGGTGCGTGCGTTGGTGGTCGAGCGGACTGGTTTGTGGCTTGCCGGATGGTGGCCGCGGGAAGCGGGCGTCGTCGTTTTGCGCGCTTTGTATGGGCGCGTTTTAGACGCTGCTTTGTGGAAATTCGATATTTGACATAATCACAATTATCGACAAAATCGGTTGTAGTGGCTAGATTGAAATGTCCGCTTTTGGCTACATAGAAATGTCCGCTTTCGGGCCGCGTAAGCTGTCCGGCTGCCGGTTTCCCGGCGCCGGAGGCTGCGATGGCTGCAACGGAGCGGATCACGATGACGATGCGCGAGCTGGATCGATTCAAGGTCATCCAGGACGTAGCCGACGGCAAGCTTAAGCCGTGGCGTGCAGCGGAACGGCTGGAATTGACGACCCGGCAGGTCCGTCGGCTGGTCGCCCGGTTACGTGAGCACGGCCCGGTGGGATTGGTGCGGGACACCGGTCGAAGCCCGGCAACCGCCGCCTGGATCCAGGAGCCGCTGACCGGGCTCTGTCGATCATCCGTGAGCGCTACGCCGATTTGGGCCCGACATTGGCCTGCGAGAAGCTGTGGGAATGCCACGGGCTGAGCAGTTGTCAAAGGAACCGGTCAGGAAGCTGATGACGGATGCTGGCTTGTGGATGCCGCGCCGGCAGCGGCCGCCGAAGGTCTATCGGCCGCCAGCACGCAGGACTTGTCCCGGCGAACTGATCCAGATCGACGGCAGACTCTATCAATCGCCACCGTATCCGGCGCGCCGTTCGAACCGGAACCGCTCAACGAGCGTCCCGAGGAACGCCGCATCGTCCGCGCGACCCCGCAAACGCGCCAACAAGCGGCGCGAAGCAGGTCCGCCGACCGCACCGCCACTCGCGCCCCCTCCTCGTTCCGCTCAGATCGCCACCTCCGGCGGCGCCTGACGAAACAGCCGCGTTATCCAGCACAAGTACACGAGCCCGAGTACGTACCACACGACGCCCAGCACGATCGCCGTCTTCTCGAGGCTGACCAGCAGCCAGATATCCGACACCGCACCGATCGCCGGAAAAACGAGCCCGCCGACCACGCCGATCCGGCGCTCGCCATGATTGCCGGAAAGGTACAGCCGAATCACGCACAGATTGACGGCCGTGAACGCGAGGAACGCGCCGAAGTTGATGAACGACGTCGACGTCGCGACGTCCAGTTTCAGCGCGACGAGCCCGACGATGCCGGCCAGCGCGATGTTGATCGCCGGCGTCTTGAAGCGCGGATGGATGAAGCCGAACACGCGCTTCGGCAGGATTTCGTCGCGGCCCATCGCATAGAGCAGCCGCCCCACGCTCGCCTGCGCGGAGATGCCCGACGCGAATTGCGCGAGGATCAAGCCGGCAAGAAACACGGTCACGAATAGATCGCCGCCGATCATCTTCGCCACTTCGAACGCGGCCGAATCCGTGTCCTTGAAGGCGACGCCCGGATGCGCGAGCTGCATCGTGTAGGCGGCGATCACGAAGATCGCGCCCCCGATCAGCGCGATCAGCAGGATCGCGCGCGGCATGTTCTTCTTCGGATCGATCGTTTCCTCGGTCAGCGTCGATACGGCGTCGAAGCCGAGGTAGGAATACGCGGCGATCGCGGCGCCCGCCATCGTCGCGCCGAACCGCACGTGCGGCTTGAAAAACGGTTCGGCCATCGCGATCCCGCCCGCGCCCGCCGCCGCCGATGCGTAGTGCCAGCACAGCACGACGAACATCGCGACGATCGCCAGCTTCACGATCATC
The DNA here is from genome assembly GCF_052683555.1 of Burkholderia sp. BC1. Taxonomy (NCBI): domain Bacteria; kingdom Pseudomonadati; phylum Pseudomonadota; class Betaproteobacteria; order Burkholderiales; family Burkholderiaceae; genus Burkholderia; species Burkholderia sp. BC1. The sequence goes on along the minus strand of NZ_JBQYLP010000008.1, from coordinate 87,736 downwards.
AGCACGATATTGAAACGCGCGGCCAGCTCGATGCCGACGATGTTCAGTCCGCTCGTCAGCACGATGAACGCGACGATCCAGATCCACGTCGGCACATGAGGAAATGCGGCGTTCAGATATGCCGCGCCGATCAGCCAGATCACCATCGGCAGGAAGAAGTAGTCGAGCAGCGTCGCCCAGCCGATCATGAAGCCGACGTGCGGACTGAACGTCTTGCGCGTGTACGTGTACGCGGAGCCCGCGGCCGGAAAGAGACGCGCGAGCTTGCCGTAGCTGAGCGCCGTGAACACGATCGCGATCAGCGCGAGCAGATACGCGAGCGCGGCCGTGTCGTCGCTCGCCTTCGCGAGCACGCCGTACGTGCCGTAGACGATCAGCGGAGCCATATAGGCGAGACCGAACAGCAGCACGGACGGCAGGCCGAGCGTGCGCTTCAGGCGCGGCGATTCTTGGGACGACGACGCTTGCATGTTATCTCCTGGGCCCCGCGGGGGCCGATGCGAATGCCTTCGGGCCGTTTGCGGCCGGCATTTCGATTGGATGAGCCGGTACCGCACGCACGCAGCGTGCGCGCGATGCCGTGAATGGACCGAAATCGGGACCGCGTCAGCCGACGCGCTGTCGAGGCGTTTCGATTGCGAGCGCGCGCCGGCCGTCCGGCTGTTCGATCGGTACGAGCCCGAGCGGCACGCGTGCGTCGTGCAGATAGTTGTAGTGCTCGCGGCTTGCTTCGAGACGCGTCGGATCGATGCGCGTGCGCGCGATCGCCTCCTCGCGACCCAGTTCGAGCACCGTGTCGCCGAACGGATCGACGAGCGCGGACAGCCCGGCGAACGTCAGATCGTCGTCGCCGGTGCCGCAACGGTTCACCATCAACGCGAACATCTGGTTCTCCATCGCGCGCGCCGCGATCGCACGACGATGCACGGGACCGAACGGGTCCATGTTGCCGTTCGTGACGATCAGCAGATCGGCATCGAGCGAGCCGATCGCGCGCGCGGTTTCAGGGAATTCGATGTCGTAGCAGATCAGCACGCCGACCGTCAGGCCGTTCCAGCGGCAGGTCGCGAAGCGGTCGCCCGGCGCGAACACGCCGACGTCGGACGCCCACAGATGCGTCTTGCGGTACCGCAGCGCGATGTCGCCCTGCTCGTCGACGAGCACCGTCGTGTTGTAGAACCGGTCGCCGTCGCGCTCCGCCAGGCCGACCGCGACGGCGACGCCCTTTTGCCGCGCCGCGTCGCGCACCGCGGACAATGCGCGGCCGTCGAGCGGCTGCGCGACGTCGGCCACGTTCTCGCGCGTCGGAAAACCCGACAGCGTCGTTTCCGGAAACACGATCAGCTTCGTGCCGCCTGCGACGTCGGCGCGTGCGATTGCGTCGATGACCTTGTGCGTGTTGTGCGCGACGTCGCCGTCGATCAGCGATAGTTGCGCGAGTTCCACCTGCATGAAGCCGTCTCCTTCCAATTGCCTTTCATCTATGCCGCACGCACTGCGCGCCGCGCGGCACTTCGCGAACCGGAACGGCGCCCGTGCGGCTGCCGTTCGAACCGGTGTCGATTATCGGGGTATTATTTTTGGCCCGAAATTCCCCGCCAGGGTTACCCTCACCGGAGCACACGATGGACTTCGAATGGCGAGATCTCGCCTTTCATCGGGAGATCGGCTCGGCCATCGATGCGCTCGATGGCCCGCACTTCTGGGCACGGCTCACGCGCGTGCTCGAGCGTCACGTCGGTTTCGACAACTGGGTCGCGCTGTGCTTCGCGCGCGATGCGGCGCCGCTCGTGCTCGCCGAGCAGGCGATGCCGGACGGCAAGATCGACGTGATGTTCCAGGACTATCTGGCCGCGCTCTATCAGCTCGATCCGTTCTACCTCGCGGCATTCGAAATGCAGGCATCGGGTTTCTACACGCTGGCCGACGTCGCGCCGGACAACTTCCGGATGACCGAGTACTACCAGCGCTATTTCAAGAAAAACATCGTCGGCGACGAAGTGCATTTCAACGTCGTGATCGATCGCGACCACACGCTCGGTTTTTCGCTCGGCAAGACCAGCAAATACGACGAACGCGAAATTGCGCTGCTGACGCTGTACTCGCCGTGGGTGCTGTCGCTGATGCAGCAGCGGCTGCATTTCGAGAAATTCGCGACGAAAGCGGCGCCCCGCCCTGCCGACGGCGACGCGCCCGATCCGCATGCGCGCTTCGGGATGCTGACCGGCAAGAGCGGACGCGGCGCGCTGACGACACGCGAGATCGAAGTCGCGATGCTGTCGTTGAGCGGGTTTTCGTCGCGCGCGATCGGCGAAAAATTGTCGATCTCGTTCGAAACCGTGCGCGCGCACAAGAAGCACATCTACGCGAAGCTCGGCATCAGCTCCCAGTCCGAACTGTTCGCGATGTTCTACGACGCCGGGAAGGCGAACGAGCCGGCGTGATGCGCGACGCGCAGGCGAGCGCTATCGACGATGTTGTCGCCCTTCCCTGTTCCGGTTTCGTTCCTGCTCAGCATCGAAACAGCATGCCGGATGACGTGAGACGCGTTTTTGAAATCGCCAGTTTGGAATTTCAATATGGCTATTGTGATAAGAAGAATTATCCCGACGAGCGCTAAGTTTTTATCGAACTGACCGTTTCGCTGGCGGCGAACCGCCATGCCTGAACGGGGCACTTCGGCCCTCGCCGTCCCGTCGGTTGCGTCCCATCGCTTGCGCCGCCCTACGCCCGCACTGCGCGCATCGCCATTTGTTCCTGCGACGCAAGACAGTTGCGCCACCGCGGGCGTTCGAACTTGCCTCGCCGCGTCTCAGTCCGCACATCGAATTCTTCGATGCGGTCGGCATCGAAGCCGAAACCGCTCGCATTGACGGGCGGCGTCGGCGATGCGCTGAACGTGCTCGCGCAAATTCCCCCGCACCTCGGCGGCTTCGACTGGATGCAACCCATCGTTCGTGTCGAGGGGCACGTCGCATCGGCGCACTGCTTCTTCGGGCTGCCGGCCGTCGTCGACGGCGCGTCCGACCTGTTCGCGACGGTGCTCGGCGACAAGGCGGGCGATGCGCGCTCGGCATTCTCGCAACGCGAGTTGCCGCCCGACGCGACCGTCATCCCCGTCGTGATCGCCGAAATTCGTCATACGTGACGCCCGGCCCGCTCGGCATCGATTCCCCTTACGCCGACCCCGCTTTTCCGTACCGAACCGTGTCCTGCAGCGCCGGATCGCCGCACCGCCCGATCGCCCGAGACCGTTGCCGCACAAGGCATAGCCGGTTTTCGATACATTGAAATACAAAATATCGCATGCGATTTAATCGAATGAGATTGACATGGTGCAGCTCGTCGACGAAACTCCATCGCATGCGATCGAATCGCATCTGAACAAAACCTTCCACTGACGGAGCAAACGATGAGCAAGATCGACAAAGTGCTGTACACGGGTAAGACGCACACGACTTCCGGCGGCCGCGACGGTAGCGCGCGCAGTTCCGACGGTCGGCTGGACATTCGCCTGTCGTCGCCGGGCAGCGCCGGCGACGGCACGAATCCCGAGCAGTTGTTCGCGGCGGGCTGGTCCGCATGCTTCATCGGCGCGATGCAACTCGCCGCGCGTGCCGCGAAGGTAACGCTGCCCGCCGATCTGTCGGTCGACGCGGAAGTCGATCTCGGGATGGGCGGCAACGCGTACTTTCTGCAGGCGCGGCTGAACGTCAGCGCGCCGGGCCTCGATCGCGACGTCGTGCAGCAGATCGTCGATACCGCGCATCAGACCTGCCCGTATTCGAAGGCGACGCGCGGGAACATCGACGTCGAAATCCGCATCGTCTGACTCATGCATCGGGCGGCCGCACGCCGCTCTGCCGAATTTCCGCTTTCCTACCGAGGTGAATGATGAAAACCCGACTGATTGCCGTCCTGCTCGTCGCCGCGTCTGCTGCCGTTGCCGCGCCGGCCTTTGCGAATCCCTCCACCGTCACGCGTGCGCAGGTGCGTGCCGAACTCGTGCAACTCGAAAAGACCGGCTACGCGGTCAACCGGGCCAGCGATACGACTTATCCGGACAGTCTCCAGGCCGCGCTTTCGCAGCTTCATGCGGACGATGCGATCGCAGGTGCCGCGTCGCGCAGCGCGTACGGCAGCGACGGCAACGCCGCGACGCAGTCCGGCCGCCGTGCGGCGGTCCGCGTCGCCGAGCGCTCCGTCTATTTCGGTCATTGAGCGCCGCTTTGCCGCCATACCTGAAGAAGTCTTGAATCCTTTCTCTTTCTGTCGAGGTCGACGATGAAAACCCAATTGATTGCCGCTCTTCTCGTTGCCGTGTCCGCCGCCGTTGCGGCGCCGGCGTTCGCCAATGAATCCGCGCTGACGCGTGCGCAAGTGCGCGCGGAGCTCCTCCAGCTCGAAGCGGCCGGTTACGCGCCGGGCCGCGCGAACGATCCGCACTATCCGGTCGACCTGGAAGCCGCGCTGTCGCGGATTCACGCGAACGATCGGGCGTCGGCGTCCGCATACGGCAGTGATGCCGCACCGGTCGCGCAATCGGGCAGCCGGCTCGCAACGCGCGTCGCCGACCGCTCGATCTACTTCGGACACTGAACGAACCCGCGCGCGGGCGCCGACGATCGGCGCGCGACGCACACCTTACGCATCTTTTTTGTCGAGGTCGATGATGAAAACCCCGCTGCTTGCCACCCTTCTCGTTGCCGTGTCCGCCGCGCTCGCCGCACCGGCGTTTGCCTCCGATGGCGCTGCCGTCACGCGCGCACAACTGCGTGCCGAACTGGCCGCGCTCCAGCAAGCCGGCTACCAGCCGAACCGGCCGAACGATCCGAACTATCCGGACAATCTGCAGGCCGCGCTGAAGCGCGTTCACGACAACGGCATCGCCGTCCCGGACGTGCAGACGTCCGGCTACGGCCGCGACGCCGACGCCGCGACGCAGTCCGGCAGCCGCCGCGCCGTTCGTACGGTCGAGCGCTCGATCTACTTCGGGCATTGAGCGGCGCGGCGAAACCGCCGCCGTCCGCCGGGATATAAAGCGCATGCGATGTAATCGCGTGCGCTTTATATTTGGAGCCGATATATCGCGACAAGTGACTGCGAGTGTGACTGAGCCGACGACGTGGTCGGCGTTCGTGGGCGATACGCATCGCCGACATCTGAAACGGATATGCCTGCGAACGCTCCGTGCACTCGACGAAATGGCGCGCCGCGATGCGCGGGCTGCGCGCGCGTGAACGGAGAAAACAAGAAACGCGGGGGAGTAAGAAACGGGCCGGCTCGCATGCGCTTCGCCGGCCCGACGACGGCTAGTCTTCGATCGAATCGATCAGATTGCCGCGCAACGTGACGATCGCCTTCTGCATTTTCGCGAACTCGTCGGGCTTCAAGCCGGTTGCCTCGACGAGGTTCATGCCGAGCCCCTTTTCGCGCACGCGGCGGCCGCTCTTGGTGAGGCTCACGCGCACCTGGCGCTCGTCCGACGGATCGCGGTGGCGTTCCAGATAACCCATTGCCTCGAGCTTCTTCAGGATCGGCGTCAGCGTGTTCGATTCGAGGAACAGCTTCTCGCCGAGTTGGCCGACCGTCAGGCTGCCCTCCTCCCACAACGCGATGATCGTGATGTATTGCGTATAGGTGAGACCGAGCTCCTCGAGGATCGGCTTGTACGCCTTGCCGAACGCGAGGTTCGTCGAATAGATCGCAAAACAGAGGAACTCGGACAGCTTCGGCGGTTGTGCATCGTTCGGTTTCATCGGCGTTCTCCTTCGACGCGGAAACGGTCGCAGATACGCGCATTATATATCGCATGCGATCGTATCGGAAGCAGGAGAATCGTTCGCGATCGACGATGGAGCGCGGCCCGCGCGGCGAAGCGGCGCGCGCGCTCAGATGTGCGTTGCGTCGTCCCGGCACCGACGGTCGCCGACCGACGACAGCCGGCCGACGGACAGCAGCGAACACTGCACCGGATGCGCGATTTCGGTCGCGAGCCCGCCCGCGGCGAACAGCAGGATCGTCAGCCAGCGTTTCATGCGTCCTCCACGACGGACAGGCTCGCACCGTTGGCGATCGTGGCGTCGAGCGCATACGGATCGATGCCGTCGATGCAGCCGAGATTGACGCGCCAGCACGCGGGATCCATGCGCGTCTGGTGGAACGGATAGACGCCGCAGCGGCTGCAGAAATAGTGGCGCGCCGTGCCGGTGTTGAAGCGATACGTGCTCAGCATGCGCTCGCCCTCGACGATCTTCAGGTCGCGCCCGTCGAACATCGGGCTCATCAGCGCGCCGCGCCGGCGGCACAGGCTGCAATTGCAGCGCACCGCCGGTGTGAGGGCAGCTTTTACTTCGAAGCGGACGGCGCCGCAATGGCAGGATCCGCTGAACCAGGTGGCAGACATCGCGTGCTCCGGAAAAGGCGATATCTGCGTTATAGCGAACGCGCGCGACGGCTGCGTATCGCACTGTATCCGCGTTGCGTGCGGATACATGACGTTGCAATCCCGCGGCCGCCGCCGCGCGGGCGCGCTCAGTCGAGCGCGCGCTGCAGTCGCGCGATCGCGGCGCGCGTCTCGCGCTCGAGCGTCGCGAACAGCTCGGCGGCGGGCAGCGCGCGGACGAGCGGCGCGGTCTGCCCGGCCCACTGCGCGCCGTAGCCGAATTCGCCCTTCGCCTTCGCCGCAGCGTGCAGCGCCTTGCCGGCGTCGTAGGCGATCGGATAGGCGGGCGTGGCCGGCGCGCGCGGATCGGCGCCGAGCGCGGTGAACCGGTTCGCGATGCCGCGCGCGACGCGACCCGAAATGGCCGCGGTGAACGTCGTGTGCCGCGTCGCGTCGCTGAGGATCGCGCGGCGATAGCCGTCGTCGATCGAGGTTTCGGGGCACGCGACGAACGCGGTGCCGAGCTGTGCGGCCTGTGCGCCGAGCGCGAGCGCCGCGGCGATCCCCTCGCCGTCCATGATGCCGCCCGCCGCGATCACGGGCAGCGCGCATTCGCGCACGAGCAGTCGCGTGAGCGCGAACGTGCCGAGCCGGTCGTCGCCTGCAGCCGGATCGAACACGCCGCGATGGCCGCCGGCCTCGACGCCCTGCGCGACGATCGCGTCGATGCCGGCGTCGGCGATCTGCCGCGCTTCGTCGAGATTCGTCGCGGACGCGAACAGCGTGACGCCGGCGCGCTTGAGCGCCGCGATCACGTCGGCCGACGGCAGCCCGAAATGGAAGCTGACGACGGCCGGCTTTTCTTCGACGAGCATCGCCTGCATCGCGGGATCGGCGACGAAGCTCGTATAGATCTCCGACAGCGACGCCGGCGGCGTCGCGCCGTATTGCCGAAACGCCGGCGCGAGCCAGTCGAGCCACGCGCGTTCGATCGCCGCATCGGCGCGCGCCGGCTGGTGACAGAACACGTTGATGTTGAACGGCCGGTCGGTGAGCGCGCGTGTGTCGCGGATCATCTTGCGCGCGCCGTCCGCATTCGTCGCGCCGACGCCGAGCGAGCCGAGCCCGCCCGCGTTCGACACCGCGGCCGCAAGCGCCGGCGTGCTGACGCCGGCCATCGGCGCCTGGATGATCGGCACGCGGATGCCGAGCTGGCGCAGCAGCGCGCGGTGTTCGGTCGATGCGTTCATGTCGTTGCCTCCTGTATCGCGATCGAAAGGTCGGTCGAATCGGGTGCCGGTGCGCCTGCGCGCGCCGCGTTGCTGCGCCATCGTACGTCACGGGCAGTCGAGCGCGCTATCGGCGGCGAGCGGTGCGGTGCACGAGCGGCGCACAGCCCGTACGCAGCGCGCGCGGGATGTCCTCGCTGAAGGCAACCGGCGCGGTGACCGTCAGCGGCGCAGAGCGTTCGTCGGCCAGCGGCATGTCGGCTTCCTCGAAATCCGCGAGGAGGCGACGCCACGCGGCCGCGTGGCGCTCGCCGGCTTCGTCGTCCCCGGATGGTGCGCGTGGTCCGGTAGCGCAGCGCGGTGCCGGTATGGGCCTCAAGAAACGCGATCACGCGGCGGCACGCGGCCCGCGAAGGGCGAGCCGCCATCCGGCGCCGGCGCGGCCGCGCTCGTCCAGCGTGGCGACGAACACCTTCATCGCGTCGATTTGGTCCATGGCACTCGCAAGATCGCGCCGGCGCCGAGACACGGGCATGCACTCTATACCCGTAGCCCCGTGCGCGCCCACGCGCCGCCAACCCTTTCTGCACGGGAAAGGACGCTTGAAACATCCTCAATTATCGGCAGCCGAAAATTCGCGGAGCATGTGTCGGACGATCGGCACAGCCCGCGCATTCGGCCCTCGCGGCGCGGCGCGGGACTGACGCGATTCGCATGGCCGGTGCGCCGTTGTGCCGGCCGTCGCCGACCGGGCGCGATGCCCGGCGGTTCCAACAATCGGAGACATGATGACCAGCCCTTCCCTCGATCTCGGCGGCCGCGCGGCGCCGCCCGCACCGGCGTCCCCGCCTGCCGCCCGCTCCGCCGCCGAGCCGGCGCCCGTTCCTGCCCGCGAGGTCACGCTCGGCGCTTTCATGGACGATCTTCCGGTCGGCGCGCTGCACCGGTTCGTCGTCTGGGTGATCGGGATCGGCCTGTTCTTCGACATGTACGAGATCTTTCTCGTCAGCACGATCGGTTCCGCGCTGCAAAGCGAATTCGGGCTGAACCGCGAGAGTGCCGATTTCAAGCTGCTGCTCGCCTCCGCGTTCATCGGGATGTTCGTCGGCGCGATGTGTCTCGGCAGCGTCGCGGATCGCATCGGGCGCCGTCGCGCGTTCCTGCTGACGCTCGTCTGGTACAGCGCGTTCTCGCTGATCGGCGCGTTCGCGGTAAACGCCGACATGCTCGTCGCGTGCCGCTTCCTGACCGGCATCGGCGTCGGCGCGATCTACCCGGTCGCGGACAGCTTCCTGTCGGAAATCCTGCCGAAGGACAAGCGCGGACGGCTCGCGGCGTGGGCGTACACGACCTCGTATGTCGCCGTACCGCTCGTCGGCTTTCTCGCGCTATGGCTCAACCCGCTGCACGTCGGCAGCGTGGCCGGCTGGCGAATCATTCTGGCGATCGGCAGCCTCGGCGCGGTGTACGTGCTGCTCGTGCGGCACCGGCTGCCGGAAAGCCCGCGCTGGCTGCTCGCGCAGGGGCGCGACGACGAAGCGTACGCGACGCTACGGCGCTTTGCGGACAGCGCCGGCGTACGCATGCCCGAGCGCTTCGCCGCGCCCGTCGAACCGCAGCGGCCGCTCTCGCTCGGCGAACGCCTCGCGTTGCTGCGCCGCCGGCCGTACGGCTCGCGCTACGCGATGCTCGTGATCTTTCACCTGTTCCAGGGCTTCGGCTACTACGGCTTCGGCACGCTCGCGGGTGTCGTCGTCAAAAGCCGCGGCTTCGACGTGACGGACAGCACGCTGTTCCTCGCGCTGTCGTTTCTCGGCTATCCGCTCGGCTCGCTGCTGTCGATTCCGTTGCTCCATCGCATCGAGCGCCGCACGCTCGTGATCGCGTCGATCCTGTCGATCGCCGCGTTCGGGCTCTGTTTCGCGTATTCGAACCATACGGTGCTGATCGTCTGCTTCGGCGTGTTGACGACCTGCGCGTCGAACGTGTTCAGCAACGCGTATCACGTCTATCAGGCCGAGATCTTTCCCGCACGCGTGAGGTCGACGGCGATCGGCAGCACGTACGCGCTGTCGCGCATCGTCAGCGGCGCGCTGCCGTTCGTGCTGCTGCCGGTGCTCGTGCGCGGCGGCGCGGGCGCGATGTTCGGCACGATCTCGGTCGCGCTCGCGATCGTCGCGATCACGCTGCGCGTGCTCGGGCCGCTGACCACGCGCCGTAGCCAGGACGAGATCAATCCGGTGTGACGAATCGGGCGCGTCGCGCGTCGCGCGCCGCCCGGCCGTTTGCGTGTCGGCGCCTCAGCGTGCCGACATGAAGTCGAACAGTTTCGCGATGTCAGAGGTCAGCGCCGCACCGGCCTTCACGCCGACCCACAGCGTGCGCGTCGCCCACGCATCCTCGAGCGTCACCACGCCGAGCCGTGCCGCGCGCTCGCCCGTCACGGCGTCGCGCGGCAGCACGCCGATCCCGAGCCCGGCCTCGATCATCCGGCTCACGCCGTCGAAATTCGATACCTGGATCCGCAGCTTCAGCGACCGCTCGGCCGCGAACGCCGCATCGGTCATTCGCGCGAGCAGCGAGCTGCCGTCGCTGAGCCCGACGTAGTCCTCATCGAGCGTCTCGGCGAAGCGGATCCGCTCGCGCGTCGCGAAGCGATGGCCGCGCGGCACCAGCAGCACGAGTTCGTCGCGCCGATACACGCGGCGCTCGATGCCGGGCGCCGGCACGTTGTCCGCGAACACGCCGAGGTCGGCCTGACCGGCCGCGAGCGCATCGACGATTTCGTGGCTGAGCCGCTCCGCGAGGCTGATCCGGATGCCGGGGTTGTCGGTCAGAAACGCGGCGAGATCGGCGGGCAGGAACTGGACGATGGCCGACGTGTTCGTCCAGACATGGATGTGGCCGCGCACGCCGGCGGCGTAGTCGCTCATCTCGTGCGCCATCCGGTTCACCTGTTCGAGAATCATCGCCGCATGATCGAGCAGCGCACGGCCCGCGGGCGTCAGCTCGACGCCGCGCGCATGCCGGACGAACAGCGCGCTGCCCGTCACGCTCTCGAGTTCCGCGATGCGTTTGCTGACGGCCGACAGCGTGAGCTGCCCGTGCTCGGCGGCCTTCGTGAGACTGCCGTGCTCGGCGACGAGCGCGAATACGCGCAATGACTGCAGATCGAAATGAAGCGGGTTCACCATGGGCAGGTCCTGGAAAGCCTGAGGAGAAAGCCGCGCCCGCGCCGGTAGGGTATGCGCGGGCGCGCATGGGCCTGACGCCGATCATACGCGCACGCATGCGTCGGCGGGCCGCGGGCGGCGGGCGGGATTGGCAGGTTGACAGTCGGCGCGGCCGTGCGCGAGCCGGCGCGCCGCTCGTGCGAGACGGCGCTGCCGCGCCGGCCGGCGCGGCGAGATCGGTTCGCTCAGATCGGCTCGGCGATCTCGATCAGGTTCAGATCGGGATCGCGCACGTAGACGGACCGGATCCGCTGCGTCGCACCCGTGCGCTCGACGGGCCCCTCGACGATCGGCCAGCCGACGCGTGCAAGGTGTGCGATCACGTCGTCGAGCGGCACGGCCGCGATCAGACACAGATCGAGCGCGCCCGGCACCGGCAGGTGCGCTTTCGGCTCGAACTCCGCGCCACGCACGTGGAGGTTGATCTTCTGGTTGCCGAAGCGGAACGCGATGCGGCCCGCGCCGAACGTTTCGAGCCGCATCTGCAGCACGTCGACATAGAACTGCCGCGTGCGCTCGGGATCGACGCAGGTCAGCACGAGATGGTCGATGCGATCGATCAGTGTCATGTGCGTGCTCCATCGAGGACAACGCGCGGCGCTGCGATCGCTTCGGTCGGCGCACGATGCAGGTCCGAGCGGCGCCCGGCTTTCAGCAGCTGGCTCGGCACGTCGTGACCGATCAGCGCGGGCAATCGCGCGGCCGCGGCGAGCACGGCCGCGAGATCGACGCCGGTGTCGTAGCCGTCGAGCTCGAGCATGTGCACGAGCTCTTCGGTGCACGCGTTGCCGGTCGCGCCCGGTGCGTAGGGGCAGCCGCCGAGACCGCCGAGCGACGCGTCGAAGCGGTCGATGCCGGCGTCGAGCGCCGCGAGCGTGTTCGCGAGCGCCATTCCGCGCGTATTGTGAAAGTGCAGCGTCAGCGGCAGCGCACCGAAGCGCGCGCGTGCGCGTTCGCAGAGGTCGCGCACCTGCGACGGAAACGCCATGCCCGTCGTGTCGCAAAGCGTGAAGCCGTGCACGCCGAGATCGGCGAACCGCTGCATCCATGCGAGCACCGTTTCGGCAAGCACGTCGCCTTCCATCGGGCACCCCATCGCGGTGGACAGCGACACGTTGATCGCGATGCCCGTGCCGCGCACCGCGTCGATCACCTCGCGCAGCTGCGCGAACGACTGCTCGCGCGTCATCCGCAGGTTCGCGCGGTTGTGGCTCTCGCTTGCCGACATCACGAGGTTCACCTCGTCGACGCCGCACGACAGCGCGCGCTCTGCGCCGCGCACGTTCGGCACGAGCGCGGTGTAGACGACGCCCGGTACGCGCGCGATGCCGTGCATCACGGCCTCCGCGTCGCGCAGCGCGGGGATCGCCTTCGGCGACGTGAACGACGTGACTTCGATCTTCGCGTAGCCGCACGCGCTCAGCGCGTCGATCAGCGCGATCTTGGCGTCGGTGTCGACGAATGCCGCTTCGTTCTGGAGACCGTCGCGCGGCGCGACTTCGTGCAGATGGAGCCGTTTGTACCGTTGGTGTCGAGCGTTCATGTCGAGCCTCCGTCAGATCACGCCGCGAGCGCGCCAGTCGTCGCGCGTCGCCGCATCGATGCCGAGCGATTCGAGCACCGTGTCGGTATCCGCGCCGAGCGCGGGCGCGGGCCGTGCGATGCGTCCCGGCGTCGCGGCGAGCTTCGGCACGATGCCCGGCACGAGCACCGGCGTGCCGTCGGGCAGCGCATCGTCGACGATCATGTCGCGCGCACGGTAGTGCGGATCGGACGCGATGTCCGCGACGTCGTAGATGCGGCCCGACGGAATGCGCGCTTCATGCAGGGCGGCGAGCACGTCGTCGAGATCGTGCTGCGCGGTCCAGGCGCCGATCGCCGCATCGAGGCGCTCGACCTGAGCGACGCGGCCGTCGTTGTGCGCGAGCGCGGGATCCTGGCCGAGGTCGGCGCGGCCGATCAGGTCCATCAGCCGCCGGAAGATGCTGTCGCCGTTGCCGGCGATCAATGCGTACTTGCCGTCGCGGCAGCGATACGCGTTGGTCGGCGCGATGCCGGGCAGGCTGCTGCCGGACGGCTGGCGCACCGTGCCGAACACCGCGTATTCGGGCAGCAGGCTTTCCATCATGTTGAAGACCGACTCGTACAGCGCGACGTCGACGACTTGCCCCGTGCCGCCCGGCCGATCGCGATGCCGCAGCGCGAGCAGCACGCCGATCACGCCGTGCAGCGCGGATAGCGAATCGCCGAGCGAGATGCCGACGCGCACCGGCGTACGGCCCGGCTCGCCGGTCAGATGCCGCAGCCCGCCCATCGCTTCGGCGATCGCACCGAAGCCCGGCCGGTCGCGGTACGGGCCGCTCTGCCCGTAGCCCGACACGCGCAGCATCACGAGCCGCGGGTTGATCGCCGACAGCGTGTCCCAGCCGAGCCCCCATCCTTCGAGCGTGCCGGGGCGGAAATTCTCGATCAGCACGTCGGCTTCGGCGACGAGGCGGCGCACGACGTCCTGTCCTTCGGGCGTGCGCAGATCGAGCGTCACCGACGACTTGTTGCGCGACTGCACGGCCCACCATACCGACGTGCCGTCGTGCAGCAGCCGCCATTTGCGCAGCGGGTCGCCGACGCCGGGCGGCTCGATCTTGATCACGTCCGCGCCGAATTCGGCGAGCATCCGGCCGGCGAACGGCCCGGCGATCAATTGCCCGAGTTCGAGCACACGGATGCCGTCGAGCGGTGTTGTCATGACTGTCTCCGATCAGGTAATGGGGTTCATGGCGGCGATCATGACTGCGTTTGCGCGGCGCGAAAATCGATCGATGCTCAAGCGCCCTTTCCGTTTCGGAAAGGCGTGCGCGGGCGATCGACGGTGTGTTGGCCGCGGAGAAGCGCGTACTTTCCGGCGCGGAAAGCGCAGAAGCGACGATGACGGGGGAATGGACCGGCGCCGCGTGGGATGCAGGGCGGTGGTGTGCGACGAGGGGAACGGCGGACAGAGGACGGCGGCTCAGGTAGCCGCGATCAGGCCGGCTGGAGCGGTTGGTGATCCGGTCGGCAAGCCCGTTAGGCGAGCCGATTTACAGCAGCGCCGCCGGTCGCGCGAGCATCGTCACGCGACGGCGGAAGTCGGGAAAACGCGGATTCGCGATGCGACGCCGCTCAGTAAGCCGACATCTCGACGCAAGGATCGACCTTCGACGGCGAGCAGATCGTCGAGTACTTCGCGCTTTCGCGCATCAGCGCTTCGCCTTGCTGCAGCGCGATCTTGATTTCCGGATGGCGTTCGTACGCGAGAAATGCCGAGCACACGACCGCGGACATCACGACGAGCGAGAACACGAATTTTTCGAGGGTTTGGAAACGTTCAGGCATGGTTCGACCTTTCAGCAAGGCCGACATTGTAACGCAAGATAAGGGTTTTCCCTATATCGAATTCGTCATACCGAAGATGCGCGGGAGGCGGCCGGGCGCGATGTTCGCGCCCTTTTTCGCCGTTAAGCCGCCGTCAAGCGCCCGTCGAAAGCGATGACGGGACCAGCGCGGCAATCGGGCTGCGTCGGCGTCGTGTCTTGACGGAAAGCCCGAAGACGATGAAAGCCGCCCTTTCCCTGCTCGTCGCTACCGCTGCGATCGCGGCGCCGCTCGCGTCGTTCGGGTCGTTCGCGCAGCCCGCCAAGCGGCCCGTGACGCGTGCCGAAGTGGTTGCGCAGCTGAGTCGACTCGAACTCGTCGGCTACAAGCCGTTCAAGAGCGCGTATCCGGACGACATTCAGACCGCCGAGGTGCGCGTCGCTGAGGCCACGGGCGTTGGCGCGGGAGCCAGACGTGTCGAGCGCTATCGGGCCGTCGCAGCCTGCGTCTGCACGTCGATGCCGCCGGGCGAATCGCGTCGAATCATGTCCAGCGGATTCGCATTGGCGCACGCCGCGCCATGCCGCTGTCGCTGTCGCTGTCGCTGTCGCTGTCGCTGTCGCTGCCAGCGTGATACGGCGAACGCCCCATCACCGCGCGGCGGCCGACGTGCCGCTCGCCCCGTTGCCGGGCCATGCTCGGCCGATCTTGTCGATCAGCGATTTGGCGGCGCCGGTCGCGATCGCCGCATCGACGCCCGAGGTCTGCCACGTGCCGTCGGCGGCCTGCACGAAGGTCAGATTCGCACGCGACGGCGTGTAATCGGCATTGCGCCACGTGACGACGACGTCGCACGTATAGGTCCGTTCGCCGGCCTTCCTGCAGTCGCCGTCGGGCTGGGCCGACACGACGTCGGCCGACACCGGCAGCGGCTGGCCGAATAGCGCGTTCAGGCCGCCGTGGTTCTCGGCTTCGAGCGCGCGGCGCACCGCGGCATCGACGTCCGACGATCCGGGGCCGTCGTGGATCAGGTTGCAGGCGGCCAGCAGCGTCGAGGCGCAGCCGAGGATCAGCAGCGAGTGAAACTTCATGGAGCGTTCGTCGATCGGTCAATAGCGTGGGTCAATAGCGGGCGGCCTGCGACGCTGCGCATGCGCGCCGCGGGGCCGGTACGCCGCGTAGTCTGCAACGTCCGCGCGACGCGCGCGGTATCCATTTGTAACCGATCGTGCGGACGGCACGCGCCCGCGACGCTACTGACGCTCCTGCTTCACGCGGCTCACGAGCTGCGTCGGGCTCACGAACTGCAGCGCGATCACGACCCACACGAGCGTGATCGCCATGTAGATCATCGCCATCGCGTCGATCGACTGCGGCGCGCGCACGCCGGTCGAAAACACCGCGTAGTACAGCGCAACGACGAGCGTCTGCGTGCTCGGACCGGCGGTGAAGAAGGTCAGCTCGAACATCCCGATCGTGCGCACGAGCACGAGCAGCCCGGCCGCGAGCATGCCCGGCACGAGCAGCGGCAGCAGCACGTAGCGGAAGTAGCGCCACGTGTTCGCGCCGAAGATCCGCGCGGCGGCTTCGAGGTTCGGATCGATCTGCTCGATGAACGGCGTCATCACGAGAATCACGAACGGCAGCGCCGGCACGAGGTTCGCGAGAATCACGCCGGATAGCGTGCCCGCGAGCCCGATCTTGTACATCGCCGTCGCCATCGGAATCCCGTACGTGACGGGCGGCACCATCAGCGGCAGCAGGAACACGAGCAACGCGAAACGCTTGCCGCGGAACTGCACGCGCGCGAGCGCATAGGCGGCCGGCACGCCGAGCGCGATCGACAGCAGCACGACCGCGCCGACGACTTCGACCGTCACCCAGAGCACGCTCGCGAGCTGGAAGTCCTCCCACGCCTTCGCGTACCAGTGCAGCGTGAAGCCCTGCGGCAGCGGCGTGCCGAACCAGCGCGTCGCGACCGAATTCACGGCGACGGTCGCGATCAGCAGCAGCACGTTCAGCAGAAAGAACGCCATCACGGCCCAGACGAGCGCATGCCATGCGCGGCCCGTCAGGCCGCCGCGCAACGCACGCGGCTTCGGCGTATCGGCCGGTCGCGCGTCCTGCGGCTCCTGCTTCGGCGGCCAGGCCGGTGCCGCATGATTGTCGATCGCCATCAGCCCTTGCCTCCCGTCACCGGACCCGAGTAGAAGAAACGGCGTGCGCCAAGCATCGACGCGACCACCAGCAGTTGCACGAAGCCCATCACGATCGCGATCGCCGACGCGAGCGAGTAGTCGTAGTTCTCGAACGCGGCTTCGGCCGCCGCGATCGAGATCACGCGCGTCGGGCCGGCCGGCGCGCCGAGCAGCACGGCCGACGGAAACACCGAGAACGCCTGCACGAACGACAGGCACGCGGCCATCGTGAGCCCCGGCACGAGCAGCGGCAGATAGATCTGGCGGAATTGCTGCCACGGATTCGCGCCGAGCGTCGCGGCCGCGCGCGCGAGCGTCGGGTCGATGCCGCTGATATACGAGAGCATGAGCAGGAACGCGAACGGAAAGCCCGACACGATCAGCGACAGCAGCACGCCCCAGTAGTTGTGCGTGAGACGCACTTCGTCCGCGTACAGATGCAGTCCGTGCAGCGCCTGCGGAAACCAGCCGTTCGGCCCGAAGTACGTGAGCATCCCGTCCGCGACGAGCACGGTGCCGAGCGTGACCGGGATCACGAGCAGCGTCGTCACGAACTTCTGGTACGGCGAATTGCGGCGCAGCGCGAACGCGACGGGCACCGACACGCCGACGTTGATCAGCGTCGCCGGCACCGCGAGCTTCAGCGTGACGAGCACGGTCGGCCACAGCGCGGTATCGGTGAAGAACTGCACGTAGTTCGCGAGCATTCCGCCGCCGTTCATCGGCTCGAACGACAGCACGAGGCCGTAGGCGAACGGGTAGATGAACAGCGCGACGATGAACGCGAGCGCGGGCGTGACGAGCCACGCCTTCGCGTCGCGCGGCGCGCTGCCGGACAGGAGCGTGCTCATGCGGCCTCCCGGCCGGCGGCCCGTGCCGTGCGCGGCATGCGGACGAGCGGGCGGCACGCGGTCATGGCGCGTCTCCCGGATAGACGAGCGTGCGCGACGGCGCGACGCGCAGCGTCAGCCGTTCGCCCGGTGCGAACTCGCCCGCCACGCGCGCCCAGATCGCGCCGAACGGCGCGAGCGCGCGGATCAGCGAATCGCGGCCGCCGTATTCGACCGTTTCGACCGTCGCCTCGAACGTGTTGTCGGCGGCGGCATCCGCGCGCTCGATATCGTCGGGCCGCAGCGCGACCGCGACCGCCTTGCCGTCGAAGCCCGCCATCGGCACGCCCGCGAGACGCACGCCGGCGGCCGCGACCGTCACGTAGTCGCCGGCCATCCCTTCGAGCATGAACGGCAGCACGTTGCGATAGCCCATGAAGCGTGCGACGTGCAGGTTGTGCGGGCGCGTATAGACCTCCTTCGGCGACGCGACCTGCTGCACGACGCCCTCCTTCATCACGACGATGCGGTCGGCCATCGACAGCGCCTCGTCCTGGTCGTGCGTCACGTAGATCGTCGCGCGCTCGAGCTGCGTATGGATGCGGCGGATCTCCGCGCGCATCTCGATGCGCAGCTTCGTATCGAGGTTCGACAGCGGCTCGTCCATCAGCACGAGCGGCGGCTCGATCACGATCGCGCGCGCGATCGCGACACGCTGCTGCTGGCCGCCCGACAGCTGGCCCGGCAGCTTGCCTTCGTGGCCGACGAGCTGCACGAGTTCGAGCGCCTGCTGCGCGCGACGGCGCGCTTCCTGCTTCGGCACACCGCGCATCTTCAGCCCGAAGCCGACGTTGTCGAGCACCGTCATGTGCGGAAACAGCGCGTAGTTCTGGAACACCATCCCGAACCCGCGACGCTCGGGCGGCAGCACGTCGATGCGCGTGTCGTCGAGCCAGATGCCGCCGCGCGTGAGCGGCTGCAGCCCGGCAATGCAGTTCAGCGCGGTCGACTTGCCGCAGCCCGACGGGCCGAGCAGCGCGATGAACTCGCCGCGGCGGATGTCGAGGTCGAGCCCGTTCAGCGCGGCCACCTGCGCGCCTTCCGCGTTGGTGAAGCTGCGACAGACGCCATCGAGCCGCAACCGTTCGAAACTGTGCTTCATGCCCCACACTCCGGTGACACGGGCGCACCGGCGCCCGCGGGTTCGACCGTCACTTCGACTTCTGCGAGCCGATCTCGCGGTCCCACTTCTGGAACGCGGCGACCATCGCCTGCGCACTGAGCGGCTGCACGTGCGGACGCTCGGCGAGCAGCTTCGCGTATTCGGGGCGGCCGAACTTGCGGATCACGTCCTGGCTGTGCGCGGGCGCCATCTCGAGCGTCACGCCCTTCACGGCCGGGCCGGGATAGAAGTAGCCGTCGTCGTAGGTCATCGCCTGCTGAGCCGGTTCGAGCAGGAAGGTCATCAGCTTGAACAGCACGTCGAGCTTGTCCTTCGGCACGCCCTTCGGAATCACCATGTAGTGCGCGTCGTTCACCCACGTCATGTTGTCGAACGCCTGGATCCGGAAGTCGGCCGGCACGATGCCGAGCGCGCGCGGGTTGATGTCCCAGCCGGTGACGGTCACCGTCATGTCGCGCGTGCCTTCGCCGAGCTCCTTCATCACGGCCGACGTGCCGCCCGGGTAGTACGGGATGCAGTCGTTGAGCTGCTTGAGGAAGGCCCAGGTCTTGTCCCAGCCGTTGATCGGGTCCTGCGGATTCTTGTCGCCGAGCACGTACGGCAGCCCCATCAGGAACGTGCGGCCCGGCCCCGAGTTCGCGGGCCGCGCGTAGATCAGCTTGTTCGGATGCGCCTTGCACCAGGCGAGCAACTGCTCGGGCGTCTTCGGCGGATCGCCGACCTTCGCCGGGTTGTATTCGAGCAGCGGGCCGGCCGGCATGTAGGTGACCTCGAGCCCGAAACCTTGCGCGAGATCCTGCATCTTGCGCGGGCCCGGCGCGTATTTGTCAAGCACGCCGGGGAGCGCGGCCGCATGGTCGGGCAGCAGCTTGAGCCAGAGGTTCTGCTCGATGCCGGCCGCGAGCGCGTCGGTGCCGGTCAGCACGAGGTCGATGTCCGCCCGCCCGGCCGCCTGCATCGCCTTGATCTTGCCCGGCAGTTGCGGCGCCGGCGCGTTCGTGAACGTGACGTTCGAGACGAGATTCGGATTGTTTTCCCTGAACGCCTCGATGGCCTTCTGCGTGAGCTGCAGGTTGCCCGCGACGTCGACGACATTCAGCGACACGGGCGCGGCGACGGCCGCCGCAGCCGACAACGTCAAACCCAGCGCGACGGCGATGCGGCGAACGATCCTGGTTGTGTTCATGTCTCCTCTCTGCGGTCAGTGGATGGGACCTTTCTTTCGGGAAATCATGACGGCGTTATACGATGTCGGTCAACAAAAAATCATGACAACCGGGGCGGGAATTTCCCTAACAAAAAGCTTTAATGAAACGGCGTCCGGCCGAGGAATCGGCTCGCTGCGTCCCGCGTGTTAAGACGTCATATAACGTCGCGCCGCGTTCGTCTGACGGTTCGCGGTGCCGCGCCGGACCGCGCATGCACCGCGCGGTGTCCTGCACCCGTTTCCCGAATCGGCTACAGTGGGCGTTTTCGGCGCGCCCGCTCGCGCTGCCGCCACGATCGCACCGCCCTCGCGGCGCACGTTGCGGCGGCGCCCGGGCGCGGATTCTTCAACTCGACGAACGTATCCCCATGTCCGATCTGTCCGCCTTTCCGATCACGCAGAAGTGGCCGGCCCAGCATCCCGACCGTCTCCAACTCTACTCGCTGCCGACGCCGAACGGCGTCAAGGTGTCGATCATGCTCGAGGAAACGGGGCTGCCGTACGAGCCGCATCTCGTGCGCTTCGACACGAACGACCAGTTCTCGCCGGCGTTCCTGTCGCTGAACCCGAACAACAAGATTCCCGCGATCCTCGATCCGAACGGTCCGGACGGCAAGCCGCTGCCGCTGTTCGAATCGGGCGCGATCCTGATCTATCTCGCCGACAAGACCGGCCAGCTGATTCCGAAGGATCCGGCCGGCCGCTACGAGGCGATCCAGTGGGTGATGTTCCAGATGGGCGGGATCGGGCCGATGTTCGGCCAGCTCGGCTTCTTCCACAAGTTCGCGGGCCGCGAGTACGAAGACAAGCGTCCGCGCGACCGCTACGTCGCCGAGTCGAAGCGCCTGCTCGGCGTGCTCGATGCGCATCTGTCGAACCGGCAGTGGATGATGGGCGACACCTATACGATCGCCGACATCGCGATCTTCCCGTGGGTGCGCAATCTCGTCGGTTTCTATGAAGCCGGCGATCTGGTCGGCTTCGGCGAGTTCCGCCACGTCGCGCGTGCGCTCGAGGCGTTCGTCGCGCGGCCGGCCGTTGTGCGCGGGCTGAACATTCCGGCGCGCGACTGAGCGCATGGCGGGCGCGCGGTACGCTGCCCGCCTCCTTTGCCGGCCCGCGCTTCGCACGGCGGACCGTGTCTGTCGGGCCGCGCTACTGCGGCCCGTTTTACGTCCGGCCGCCGCGACCGGGTGTCGACCGGCATTCTCCCGTTTCCGTCAGCCGTTGTTGCGGCCGCCACGCCGGTTGCGCGTTCGCGCCGATATGCGGTGTGCCTCTGCGTCGACCGCGCACGCGGCAACGGCCGGTGCGAACGCGCCGCGCGCCGCACGCTCAGCGTTCGCCCCCATACAGCGTCGAATCGGCGAAGCCTTCTGCATCGAGCACGCGTCCGACGAGGATCAGCGCGGTGCGTTCGATCGACGTGTGCCGCACCTTGGCCACGATATCGGCGAGCGTGCCGACGACGCGTTCCTCGTCGGGCCAGCTCGCGCGATACACGACCGCGACCGGACAGTCGGGCCCGTAGTGCGGCAGCACTTCGTCGACGATTTTTGCGAGATGGCGCACGCCGAGATGGATCGCGAGCGTCGCGCGATGCGCGGCGAGCGAGCCGAGCGTCTCGCCTTCGGGCATCGTCGTCTTGCCGGCGAAGCGCGTGAGGATCACCGTCTGTGCGACGCCCGGCAGCGTCAGCTCGACGCCGAGCGTCGCCGCGCATGCGGCAGTGGCCGTCACGCCCGGCACGATTTCATAGCGAATCCCGAGCGCCTTCAGCCGGCGGATCTGCTCGCCGATCGCGCCGTAGAGCGACGGATCGCCCGAATGCACGCGCGCGACGTCCTGCCCTTTCGCATGTGCGTCGGCGAGCAGCGCGACGATCGCGTCGAGATCGAGCTCCGCGGTATTGACGACCTGCTCCGCGCGATGGCCGTCGAGCACGGCCGCCGGCACGAGCGAGCCCGCATACAGAATCACCGGGCACGTGCGCACGAGGCGCTGGCCCTTCACCGTGATCAGCTCCGGGTCGCCGGGACCCGCGCCGATGAAATACACCGTCATCGAAAAAACTCCGTCAGTAGATGGGGCGATGCGCCGCGTCTCACGCGCGCGCGGCCGGATCGAGCGCAGCGAGCAGCGCGGCGGCCGACTCGAACGTGCGATCGGCATCGGGCAGCGTCGGCCGGCGCAGCATCACGACCGGCAGCCGGCGCTCGCGTGCGACCTCGAGCTTCGCTTCGGTCGCGCTGCCGCCGCTGTTCTTGCTGACGACGACGTCGATCCCCGCGAGCGCGAACAGCGCGCGTTCGCCGTCGAGCGTGAACGGCCCGCGCGCGACGACGATCTGTGCGCGCGCGTTGCCCGGATGCGCATCGAGGCAGCGCACGAGCCAGAACTGGTGCGGCGGGATCGCGTCGAGATGCGCGAGCGGTTCGCGACCGAGCGTGAACAGCGGCCGGCGGAACGGCGCGATCGCGGCCTCGATGCCGGCCCAGTCGTCGACCATGCGCCAGTCGTCGCCGGGTTGCGGCGTCCACGGCGCGCGGCGCAGTGCCCACAGCGGCACGCCGGCGTCGCGCGCGGCGGCGGCCGCGTTCGCGCTGATCCGCGCGGCGTACGGATGCGTCGCGTCGATCACGAGGCCGATCCGCTCGGCGCGCAGATACGCGCCAAGCGCCGCCGCACCGCCAAAGCCGCCGACGCGGACCGCGCAGCGTAGATCGTCCGGCACCTTGCCGAGCCCCGCGAGGCTGTAGACGTGCTGCGGGCCGAGCGCGCGCGCGATCGTCAGTGCGTCGCCGGTGCCGCCGAGCAGCAGGATGCGCGCGCTCATCGTGCGCTCCCGACGAAACGGCCCTGCCGGTCGATCGCGAACATCTCGACGGCGACCGACGCGGGCACGATGTCGCGCGCGACGCGCAGCGCATGCGCACAGACGATATCGCCGAGCGGCACGCCGTCCGCGCCGGCGAGCGCCAGCGCTTCGACGCTCGTATTGGCCGCGCGGATCGCGGCCTGCAACGCGTCGCTCGCGCCCGCATCGCGCGCCCACTGCGCGAGCAGCGGCAAGTCGATGCTCGAATGGCGGCTGTGCAGATCGAGATGGCCGGCCGCGAGCTTGCTCAGCTTGCCGAAGCCGCCGCACATCGACAGCCGCGCGACCGGCGCGCGCCGCAGATGCTTGAGCACCGCGCCCGCGAAATCGCCCATCTCGATCAGCGCGATGTCGGGCAGGCCGTAGTGCGCGCGCATCGCGTCCTCGCTCGCGTTTCCGGTGCACGCGGCGATATGCGCGACGCCGTTGGCGCGCGCGACGTCGATCCCCTGATGGATCGACGCGATGTACGCCGAACACGAGAACGGCCGCACGATGCCGGTCGTGCCGAGAATCGACAACCCGCCGACGATGCCGAGACGCGGATTCATCGTCTTCAGCGCGAGCGCCTCGCCGCCTTCGACGCCGATCGTCACGTCGAAGCCGCCCGTATAGCCCTGTTCGGCGGCGAGCGCGTCGAGGTGTGTCGTCATCATCTGGCGCGGCACCGGATTGATCGCCGGTTCGCCGATCGGCAGCGCGAGGCCCGCGCGCGTGACCGTGCCGACGCCCGGCCCCGCATGAAAACGCACGCCGCGTGCGCCGCCGAGCGCGACACGCGCGAAGATCAGCGCGCCGTGCGTGACGTCGGGATCGTCGCCGGCGTCCTTGATCGTGCCGGCTTCCGCGCCGTCGGCCGTCGCGCGGCAGAATTCGAGGCGCATCATCACGCGCTGCCCTTTCGGCAAGACGATTTCGACCGCGTCGTCCGCGCGGCCGGCGAGCAGCAGGCGCGACGCCGCGAGCGACGTCGCGGTCGCGCAACTACCGGTCGTATAGCCGAAGCGCAGCGGCGCGGGCCGTTCGGGCGTCTCGTCGCGCATCAGCGGCACTCCGCGGCGCACGGCGCGGCGGCCGTATCGGGTTTGCGCACGTCGTACAGCGTGACGGGCAGCGCCTGTCGCCAGGTGTCGAAGCGGCCGAGCGGTTCCGCATGCGCGATCGACACGCGCGTGAGCGTGCCGCCGTGCGCGTCGCGCCATCCGGCGAGCGCGACGTCGCCCTGCAGCGTGACCGCGTTCGCGACGAGCCGGCCGCCCGGTTTCAGCGCGGCCCAGCATGCGTCCAGCACGCCGGGCGTCGTCGCGCCGCCGCCGATGAAGATCGCGTCGGGCGCGGCCAATCCGGCTAGCGCATCGGGCGCGCGGCCGGCGACGAGCTGCAGGCCCGGCACGCCGAGCGCGTCGCGGTTGTGTTCGATGAAGCGCTGCCGCTCCGCATGCGATTCGATCGCGATCGCCTGACACGACGGATGCGCGCGCATCCATTCGATGCCGATCGAGCCGCTGCCCGCACCGACGTCCCACAGCAGTTCGCCGGGCGCCGGCGCGAGGCGCGCGAGCGTCAGCGCGCGCATGTCGCGCTTCGTCAGCTGGCCGTCGTGGCGATAGGCGTCGTCGGGCAGCCCGGGCGTCAGCGCGCGGCGCGGCGCGTCGGGGCCGGCTTCGCAATCGAGCGCGACGAGATTGAGCGCGGCCGTCTCTTCGACGTTCCAGTCTTGCGCGAGACCGTCGATGCGCCGCTCGAGCGGGCCGCCGAGGTGTTCGAACACGCTCATGCGCGTCGGGCCGAAGCCGCGCGCGACGAGCTCGGCCGCGACGGCGGCCGGCGTGCGGCCGTCCGCGCTCAGCACGAAGAGGCGCCGGCCCGGCAGCAGATGGCGCGCGAGCGTCGCGAGCGGGCGGCCGACCAGCGACACGGCGCCGACGTCCTGCAGCGGCCAGCCGAGCCGCGCGGCCGCCAGCGACAGCGATGACGGCGCCGGCAGCACGCGCCATTCGTCGCCGCTGAGCCGGCGCGCGAGCGTCGCGCCGACGCCGAACAGCATCGGATCGCCGCTCGCGAGCACGCAGACGGGCGAGCCGCGCCGCGCGAGCACGCCCGACAGGTCGAACGGCGACGGCCACGCTTCGCGCGCGGCCGGCAGTCGCGACGGCAACATGTCGAGATGCCGCTTCGCGCCGACGACGAGCGTCGCGTCGAGCAGCGCGCGGCGTGCGGCGCGGCCGAGCCCCGCGAAGCCGTCGTCGCCGATGCCCACCACCGTCAGCCATGCCGTCATGCACCCTTCCCCATCGTTCGTCCTGTTGCCGCCGCGTACCGGTCTGCATCGCCAAAAACGGGATAGTACCGTGTTCGACTCCGCGTTTCACCGGCAGGCAGGACGGCGCTTCGCGCAGGCCGGCGATTCGGCGCGCGGCCGATTCAGCTGATTCGGCTGATGAAGATTCAGCCGATGAAATATCTGCGACGAGCGCACGGCATGCGCCGCCCGGCGACCGAAGAACAGCTTCGGCACGGCGGCGCTGCCGTCCACGTGCCGCCGCACGGTTTTCCGGTCGCGAGCCGCCCGCGAAATCGGGTATCCTACGCGCGTTCGTTCGCCGGTGCCCTTCGGGGCCGAAGAGGGAACACAGGGCGCATCGCGCCGCTGTGGCTGCCCCCGCAACTGTAGACAGCGAGCCGATCTCCCCCTCATGCCACTGGTTTCACCGGGAAGGCCGGGAGCAGGCGCCGACCTGTCAGCCAGGAGACCTGCCGGCCTGAAAGTGCGTGCGTGCCAGCCGGCGTCGGGCGGGGTGTACCGATGCGTTGGCCGCGGCGCGACACTGTCCCGGTGCCCCGTTGAGTCCCGCCTTCTCCGTTCCGTTTACCGCGTCGCCTGTCGCGCGCCCGTCGGCTTGTCCGGGGCTCGTGCGCATCGTCGCGGCCGCCGACGGCGGACTGTGCCGGATCAAGCTGCCGGGCGGCCGGCTCGACGCGAACCAGGCACGCACGATCGCCGCCGCCGCGCGCAGGTACGGCTCCGGCGCGATCGACGCGACCAATCGCGCGAACCTGCAGATACGCGGGATCCGCGGCGGCGCGGCCGATGCGCTCGTGCGCGCCTTGCTCGATGCGCAGCTCGGCCCGCACGCGGCCGAGATGCGCGCGCTCGACGACGCAGCCGCGCTGGCCGCGAGCGACGATGCACGCAACCTGATGCTGAGCCCGCTCGCCGGTCACGACCGCGCGGCGCTCGTCGACAGCCGCGCGTTCGCCGCGCCGCTGCTCGATCTGCTCGCGACGGATCCGCGCCGCGGCGAGCTGTCGCCGAAATTCTCGATCCAGTTCGACGGCGGCGAATCGGTCGCCGCGCTCGATCATCCGCACGACATCTGGCTCGCCGCATGGCGCCGCGACGACGGCGCGACGCGCATCGCGGCCGGCCTCGCCGGCTGTCCGCCGACTTCGCACGACGACGCCCCCGCGGCCGTCGACGTGGCGCCGGAGCACACGGTCGCACTCGTTCGCGCGCTGCTGCACGCGTTCCTCGATCTCGCACCGGCCGACGTCACGCGGATGCGTACGCTGCTCGCCGCGTGCGGCGAAGCTGCGCTGCTGACGCGCGCGCAACGCGACCTGCCCTTCGCACTGACTGCCGATCCCGCGCTGGCCCGCTGGCGGCGTGCGCCGTCCGATCCCGCGTGGCGCTTCGGCGCGCGCGCGTCGGTCGACGCGTCGCGCTGCAGCGTCGGCGCGCAGTTCGCGCTCGGACGGCTCGACGCCGCGCAACTGGAACGGCTCTCGGCACTGGCCGATGCATACGGCGACGGCACGCTGACGATGACGCCGTGGCAAGGCGTGTTCGTGCACGGCGTCGTGCACGCGCAGGCGCCGGCCGTGCTCGAGGCGCTCGCGGCGCTCGGTCTCGTCTGCGCGCCGTCCGATCCGCGCGCGACGCTCGTCGCGTGCGCGGGCAGCACGGGCTGCGCGAAAGCGCGCGCCGACACGAAACGCGACGCGCTCGCGCTCGCTGCGCATGTCGGCCGGCCGCTCGACGTGCATCTGAGCGGCTGCGAGCGGCATTGCGCACTGCCGCGCACGGCGGCGCATACGCTCGTCGCGGTCGCGCCGGCGCGCTACGACCTGTATCGGCGCGATGTCGCGGCGGCCTCGCCCGGCATCGCGCTCGCCCACCATCTGACGATCGACCGCGCCGCGGCGCTGATTGCGCGCACGCGACACGACCACGACTCCAGCCAGGACACCACCGATGATTGACTATCTACGCGACGGGCAAGAGATCTACCGCCAGTCGTTCGCGACGATCCGCGCCGAGGCCGACCTGTCGCGGATTCCGCCCGACCTCGAGAAGCTCGCGGTGCGCGTGATCCACGCGTGCGGAATGGTCGACGTCGTCTACGATCTGCGGTTTTCCGAGGGCGCCGGCGCGGCCGGCCGTGCGGCGCTCGCGGCCGGCGCGCCGATCCTTTGCGATGCGCGGATGGTCGCCGAAGGAATCACGCGCGCGCGGCTGCCCGCCGGCAATCGCGTGCTCTGCACGCTGAACGCGCCCGAAGTGCCCGACCTCGCGCGGCAGCTCGGCAACACGCGTTCGGCCGCCGCGCTCGAACTGTGGCGCCCGCACCTGGCCGGCAGCATCGTCGCGATCGGCAACGCGCCGACCGCGCTGTTCCATCTGCTCGACATGATCGACGCCGGCGCGCCGCGGCCCGCGCTGATTCTCGGCTTTCCGGTCGGCTTCATCGGCGCGGCCGAGTCGAAGGCGCTGCTCACCGACGATAGCCGCGGCGTGCCGTACGTCGCACTGCTCGGCCGGCGCGGCGGCAGCGCGATGGCGGCCGCCGCAGTGAACGCACTCGCGTCGGAGGCCGAATGACGGCCGCGCGCGGACGCCTGTTCGGGATCGGCGTCGGCCCCGGCGACCCGGAACTGATGACGCTGAAGGCACTGCGTCTGCTGCAGGCTGCGCCGGTGGTCGCGTATTTCGTCGCAAAAGGCAAGAAAGGCAACGCGTACGGCATCGTCGAAGCGCACTTGCGCGACTCGCAGCTGCAGCTGCCGCTCGTCTATCCGGTAACGACGGAGGCGCTGCCGCCGCCGCTCTGCTACGAAACCGTGATCGCCGACTTCTACGACACCGCTGCCCACATCGTCGCATCGCATCTCGACGCGGGCCGCGACGTCGCGGTGATCTGCGAGGGCGATCCGTTCTTCTACGGGTCGTACATGTATCTGCACGATCGCCTCGCGCCGCGCTACGACACCGAGATCGTGCCGGGCGTGTGCGCGATGCTCGGCGGCACGGCCGTGCTCGGTCAGCCGCTCGTGTATCGCAACCAGAGCCTGTCGGTACTGTCCGGCGTGCTGCCCGAGCACGAGCTGCGCACGCGTCTCGCTCAGGCGGACGCGGCCGTCGTGATGAAGCTCGGCCGCAATTTCGACAAGGTGCGCCGCGTGCTCGACGAGCTCGGGCTCGCGCAGCGTGCGCGCTATGTGGAGCGCGCGACGATGGCGAGCCAGCGCATCGTGCCGCTCGACGAAGTCGATCCGATGGCGTCGCCGTATTTCTCGCTGCTCGTCGTGCCGGGGGAAAAATGGCAAGGATGACGACGCCGCCGGCGATCGTGGTGCTCGGCGCCGGTGCGCTCGACACCGCACGACGCATCCAGGCGCGCTATCCGGGCGCGCAGGTGCACGGGCTTGCGTCACGTGTCGACGCGGACGTGCGCTTCGACGAACTCGGCGCGCATCTGCGCGAACTGTATGCGCGCGGGCTGCCGATCGTCGCGCTGTGCGCGGCCGGCATCGTGATCCGCTGCATCGCGCCCGCGCTCGCGGACAAAGGCGTCGAGCCGCCCGTGCTCGCGGTGGCCGAGGACGGCTCGGCCGTCGTGCCGCTGCTCGGCGGGCTGACGGGCGTCAACGCGATCGCGCGCGAGATCGCCGCACAACTCGGGATCGCGCCGGCGATCACGACGAGCGGGGAACTGCGATTCGGCGCGTGCGTGCTGAACCCGCCCGACGGCTATGTGCTCGCCGATCTCGCGCAGGGCAAGCGCTTCGTGTCGGATTTGCTCGCCGGTGCGTCGACGCGCATCGACGGCCCCGCACCGTGGCTCGACGATGTCGCGCTGCCGCGCGACGCGGCGGCGGCCCATGCGATCCGCGTGACGCCCGACGCGGTGCGCGTCGCACGCGACGAACTGGTGATTCATCCGCGCAGCGTCGTGGTCGGCATCGGCCCGCACGCGAGCCGCGCGGCCGAACCGCTCGCCGTGCGGATCGACGCACTGCTCGACGCATGCGGGCTTGCGCGGCGTGCGCTCGCGGCGATCGTCGCGCCTGCGTCGACCATCGGCGATTCTGCGCTCGATAGCGCCGCCGAAGCGCTCGACGTGCCGCTGCGTTTCGTCGATGCGGACGACGGCGCCGATGCCGGCATGGACGCCGCCGCCCTGCTCGCGCGCGCACTGCGCGTGCCGCACGCGTTGCGCGGCGAAGCGGACGGCCTCGCGTGCACGGTCGCGACGCAGCCTGTCGATGCGGCGACGCTCGGCCGCGGACGCGGCCGCCTGACCGTGCTCGGGCTCGGGCCCGGCGGCGCCGCGTGGCTGACGCCCGCGGCGCGCGCGGCGCTCGCCGATGCGACCGACATTCTCGGCTACACGACGTACGTGAACATGGCCGGTCCGTTCCGCGCCGATCAGCGCGTGCACGGCACCGACAATCGCGAGGAAATGCAGCGCGCGCGCCATGCGTTCCAGCTGGCGGCCGCCGGCCGGCGTGTGGCGGTCGTATCGTCCGGCGATCCGGGCGTGTTCGCGATGGCCGCCGCCGTGCTCGAAGCGCTCGACGACGCACGCGATCCGCAGTGGGCTGCGGTCGACCTGCGGATCGAGCCCGGCGTATCGGCATCGCTCGCGACTGCCGCACAGGTCGGCGCACCGCTCGGCCACGACTTCTGCGCGATTTCGCTGTCGGACAACCTGAAGCCGTGGGACGTGATCGAAACGCGTTTGCGGCATGCGGCCGAAGCCGATCTCGTGATGGCGTTCTACAACCCGATCTCGCGCGCGCGACCTTGGCAGCTCGATCGTGCGCTCGACGTCGTGCGCGCGCACCGTGCGGCCGATACGGTCGTCGTGCTCGGCCGCGACATCGGCCGCCCCGGCGCAACGCTCGCGACGACGACGCTCGGCGCGCTGCGCAGCGATCAGGTGGACATGCGGACGATGGTGATCGTCGGCTCGTCGACGACGCGGCGCTTTGCGATCGGCGCCGGACGCGAGTGGGTCTATACGCCGCGCTGGTATCGATGAGCGACGCGCCGCGCACTGAGGCGTGCGCGGCAGCGGCACGCCCGGGCGTTACGCGCGCGCGTAATCGGCGAGCAGCCGCGCCTTCGCGTCGACGAGCAGCGCCGCGTGCGCGTCGCGATGCTGGCGAATCCGCTCGGTCGGCCCGACGACCGACAGCCCGTACCAGTCGCCGTCGAGCGGTAGCGCGACCGCGATCGCCGACAGCTCCGGCGCGCTCTCGCCGAAGTTTTCGGCCCAGCCGC
This sequence comes from Burkholderia sp. BC1, assembly GCF_052683555.1. Taxonomy (NCBI): domain Bacteria; kingdom Pseudomonadati; phylum Pseudomonadota; class Betaproteobacteria; order Burkholderiales; family Burkholderiaceae; genus Burkholderia; species Burkholderia sp. BC1. The sequence goes on along the minus strand of NZ_JBQYLP010000008.1, from coordinate 57,675 downwards.
GCTTGCGAAAGCGCGCCGTCTGCGCGACGAGCGCCGGCAGATCGGCGACGGTCGCCGCGGTGAAGCGCTCGAACGTCAACGCTTCGCCGAGCGCCTGCTGCGCATCGCCGGCAAGTTCCGCGAAGATCGCCTTGCCGATCGAGTTCGCATGCAGCGGACGCAATTCGCCGGGCTGGCTCGTATAGCGGATCGCCTGCTCCGATTCGACGACGTCGAGATAGGCGATCGACGCGCGCTGAATCTTGCCGAGCACGGCCGTTTCGCGGCTCGCGTCGCGCAGCGCGACGAGATACGGATGGACGATGTCGACGACGGGATCGGTCGCGTCGATCGCGGCCGCGATCGTCTGCAGACGCCGCGTCGGATAGTAGCCGCCGCGCTTGCGCACTTCGTACAGATAGCCGCGGCTCACGAGCGTGCGCGCCATCGCGAGACAGCTCGACGCCGGCACGTTCAGCAGGCGCGCGAGTTCGGTAAGCGACAGCGGCCGCCGTTCGGCGGCGAACAGTTCGAACAGGTCGAGCGTGCGGGCAACGAGTTTGACGTCCATGACGAGCGCTTGAAACGGAACGGGAAAACGCGCGCCGGACGGCCGCCGCGCATCAGTACGATTTCGGCAGCCCGAGCACCTTCTCCGCGATGTAGCACAGGATCAGTTGCGGACTCACGGGCGCGAGCCTCGGAATCATACACTCGCGCAGGTAGCGCTCGACGTGGTATTCCTTGGCGTAACCCATCCCGCCGTGCGTCGCCACCGCCGTCTGGCACGCGTGGAACGCGGCTTCCGCGCCGAGATATTTCGCGGCGTTGGCCTCCGCGCCGCACGGCTGCCCCGCGTCGTAGCGCGTCGCGGCCTTCATCACCATCAGCCACGCGGCCTCGAGCTGCATCCACGCGAGCGCGAGCGGATGCTGGATCGCCTGGTTCTGCCCGATCGGCCGGCCGAACACCACGCGTTCGTTCGCATACTGCGTCGCGCGGCGCAGCGCCGCCTGCCCGAGGCCGATCGCTTCGGCCGCAATCAGGATGCGCTCGGGATTGAGCCCGTGCAGCAGATAGCGGAAGCCTTCGCCTTCGGCGCCGATCAGGTCGTCGCGCGGCACGCGCAAGTTGTCGATGAACAGCATGTTCGAGTCGACCGCCTTGCGGCCCATCTTGTCGATCTCGCGCACTTCGACGCGCGAACGGTCGAGATCGGTATAGAACAGGCTGAGCCCGTCGGTCGGCTTCGCGATCTGTTCGAGCGGTGTCGTGCGCGCGATGATCAACATCTTGTTCGCGACCTGCGCGGTCGAGATCCAGATCTTGCGGCCGCTCAGCACGTAATGATCGCCGTCGCGACGCGCCTGCGTGGTCAGATGCGTGGTGTCGAGCCCGGCGTCGGGCTCGGTCACCGCGAAGCAGGCCTTGTCGCGGCCCGCGATCAGCGGCGGCAGGAAGCGCGCCTTCTGCGCGTCGCTGCCGAACACCTGCACGGGATTCAGCCCGAAGATGTTCATGTGCACGGCCGACGCGCCCGACAATCCTGCGCCCGACGCGCTGATCGCGCGCATCATCAGCGCCGCTTCCGTCATTCCGAGGCCGGCGCCGCCGTAGGCCGGATCCATCGCGATGCCGAGCCAGCCGGCCTCCGCAAGCGCCGCGTGAAAATCGTGCGGGAAGCCGCCGGCGCGATCGCGTTCGAGCCAGTAGTCGTCGCCGAAGCGCGCGCAGATTTTGTCGATCGCGCGCTCGATCGCGCGCTGGTCGTCGGTCAGGTCGAACTGCATGGACTGCTCTCCCGGAAAACGTGAACGGCCGCGCCGCTCATAACGGAAACACGCCCGTCGCGACCGCGGCGAACACCATCAGCACGGTGGCGGCGAACAGGAACGGAATCGTGAATTTCTGATGCTCGGCAAGGTCGACGCCGGTCAGGCCGACGATCAGGAATGTCGCGGGCGTAAGCGGACTGACCGGGAAACCGGTCGTCATCTGGCCGAGCAGCGCGGCCTGCGCCATCTGGATCGGCGGCACGCCGAGCAGCTTGCCGCTTTCGGCGAGCACCGGCAGCACGCCGAAATAGAACGAATCGGGATCGAATAGCAGGCTGAGCGGCATTGACAGCAGCCCGAGCACGAACGGCATGTGCCGCGCATGCTCGACCGGCACGTGCGCGACGACGACCTCCGCCATCGCCTTCAGCATTCCGGTGCCGGTCATGATCCCCGTGAACGCGCCCGCCGCGAGCAGCACGCTCGCCATCATCAGCGCGGCCTTCGCATGCGCGTCGATGCGCTCGCGCTGCGCACGGACGTCCGGATAGTTGATCACGAGCGCGGCGACGGTGCCGAGCATGAACATCGCCATCGGATCGACGATGCCCGACACGAGCGTGCCGAGCACGACGAGCGTCAGCACGAGATTGACGGCGAACCGGTCGGGCCGGCGCAGCGCACGCTCGGCGTCGGTCAGCTCGCGCGGTGCGACGGCGATCGCCGCTGCGCCGGCGCGGTCGAGCCCGAGCCGCTTCGCCTCGCGCACGCCGAGCACCCAGGCGGTGCCGAACACGAACGCGAGCCCGACGAGCTGCACCGGAATCATCGGCATGAAGATCGCCGTGCCGGGAATGTGCAGCGCGGCCGAGGCGCGCAGCATCGGGCCGACCCACGGCAGGAAGTTGACGCCGGCCGCCATCGACGCGACGCACGCGAGAATCCGGCGATCCATGCCGAGCCGCGTATAGAGCGGCATCATCGCGGGCAGCGTGACGAGAAACGTCACCGCGCCCGATCCGTCCAGATGAATCAGCAGCGCGAGCAGCGCGGAGCCGACGACGATGCGCGGCGGATGACAGCCGATCACGCGCAGCACGCCGGCGATGATCGGATCGAGCATGCCGGCGTCGGTCAACACGCCGAAGAAGAGGATCGCGAACACGAACATGCCGGCGATCGGCCCGATGTTCTGCACGCCGTGCACGATGAACTTGCCGGTCGTCAAGCCGAACCCGGCAGCAAGCGATGCGGCGACCGGCACGACGATCAGCGCGACGAGCGGCGACAGCCGCTTCGTGATGATCAGGCCGAACAGCGCGACGATGGCGATCGCGCCGATCCATGCAAGCATGATGTGTCTCCTGTCGATGCGGCGCATCGCGGGTGCGCCGTTCTGGTCGAATGCGATGGGCGGCCTCGCCCGTGCGGGATGCGCGCGTCAGTCGGTGCGGTCGTCGTCGGCGCCGAACAGCTGCGCCGCATGCTCGTTCAGCGCGGGCGGCGCGCGCCGGTACGTGGCCGGCGTGCGGCCGAGCTTGATCGGCGAGGCAATGCCGCGATGCGCGCCGAGCGCCACTTTCATCGCGCGATGCGCGACGTGCGGATGCGCGAGCGCCGCATCGAGCCCGAGCACCGGCGCGCACGGCACGCCGCTGCGCATCAGCCGCTCGGCGAGCGCCGCGCCGTCGTGGGCCGCAAGCGCCGTTTCGAGCAGCGCGCGCAGCGCCGTGCGGTTCGCGCTGCGCGCGCGGTTGTCCGCGAAGCGCGGATCGTCGAGCCAGTCGCGCGTGCCCAGCACGTCGCAGAGCGCCGCGAACTGGCCGTTGTTGCCGACGGCCAGAAAGATGTCGACGGTCGCCGTCGGAAAGCTGTCGTACGGCGTGATGTTCGGATGCGCGTTGCCGGTGCGCACCGGCGCGCGGCCGGAATGGAAGAAGTTCGGCGTATGCGGATGCAGGATCGACAGCGCGCAGTCGAACAGCGTCGTCTCGACGAACTGCCCGCGGCCGCTCGCGTCGCGTTCGCGCAGCGCCATCAGCACACCGAGCGCCGCGTTCAGCCCCGTGACGAGATCGACGATCGGCACGCCGACGCGCAGCGGCGCACCGCCCGCTTCGCCGTTTACGCTCATCAGCCCCGTCATCGCCTGCACGGCCGCGTCGTAGCCGGGCAGCCCGCCGAGCGGGCCGTCCGCGCCGAAACCCGACACGCGGCAATAGACGAGCCGCGGGTACCGCGCATGCAGCGCGTCGAAGCCGAGCCCCCAACGTTCCATCGTGCCGATCCGGAAGTTCTCGACGAGCGCGTCGGCCTCGTCGAGCAGCCCGAGCAGCCGTTCGCGGTCGTCCGGCTTGGTCAGGTCGAGCGCGATGCCGAGCTTGTTGCGGTTCACGCCGAGGAAGTACGACGCGGTGTCGCCGTCGAACGGCGGGCCCCAGGTGCGCGTCTCGTCGCCGGACGGCGGTTCGACCTTGATGACCTCCGCGCCGTGATCGGCGAGCACCTGCGTCGCGTACGGGCCGCCCAGCACCCGCGACAGATCGATGATGCGCAATCCCGCCAGCGCGCCCGGCCGTTCGTGTTCCGTCATGCGTCTCGCTCCTGCTTCCGGTGGATCGGATCGCCGGTGATGCCGGGCGGCGGCGCTGCGGGATGCCGTTCCGGTCTCGACGAATAATTCGTGTATGTGAATTTATATTCATGTACAAGAATTTGATTGTCAAGCCCGGAGGTGCCCGCCCCCGATGGCGCGAGTCGCGCCGGGTGCCGACCGTCCTGCATCCGCGACGTGCCGGTTGCCGCGACGTCCCGCCGTTCGTTAAGCTGGCGAACAAACGTTCCCCCCGAGACAAGCGGAGATTTCATGAAACGCATGCTGCTGGCCGCCGTCATGCTGGCTTCGACGCTGGGCGTCGCACAGGCACAGACCCAGACTTTCCACTTCGGCGAAGGACAGGCCACGCCGGCCGGCGCGACGACGGCTCGCCGCGCGCCTGCACGTCGGCATGTGGCGCCGCCTGCGCCACATCGCAGGCATGCGGTTCACAAACGTCGCCATGCGCGGCACGTGAAATCGACGCGCGGCGGGCTGTACACGCGGTCGTGACGACGCGCGATTCGCCACACGCACGGAACCGGGATGAAATGAGGGATGAGATCGGCGCGGCGGCCTGCATGCAGTGTCGGCGCTTATGCCGATCGGCTGTCGGTCATCGGGGCGGCGACGTCCCGCCGATGCGCATTTTTTTTCACGCTTGAGCACCTGTCTTACCGAACATGAGCATCGCGCCGGGCACCTTCAAGGAAAGAGCCACGATCGTTTGTCGCCAGCGCGGCAGCGTGCTGCTGGTCGCCCGCACCGCGTCGCGATGGGCGTTACCGGGCGGCACGATCCGCCGCGGCGAGACGCCGCTGCAGGCCGCGCAGCGCGAACTGGCGGAGGAAACGCGGCTCGAAGGACTCGCGCTGAACTATGCGGTGCAGTTCGGCGGGCTGAGGAAAGTGCACCACGTGTTCGTCACCGACGTGCCGAAGCGGTTGGTCCCGCGCGCGAGCAACGAGATCGTGCGCTGCAAGTGGTTTGCGATCGAGCGGCTCGAGACGCTGCATACGAGCGTGCCGACGCGCAAGATCGTCGAGCTGCTGCGGCTCGACCTGCTCAGCGGGTTACCGGAGGATTAGACGGGTTGGGCGTGTGGGCGCAGCGGCGCGACGGGCCGCGTGCGGTCAATCGAAAGGACCGACGTTGTCGACGACGAAGCCTTTGCATGTCATTTTTGCCATATAACGATGATTGTCGACGCGGTAAGGAATCTTCCATTGCTGAAGATCGGCCAGATACTCGGCAGCCTCGTCGAACGTCAAATTCGAAAAATTGTTGTGCCGGGCATATTTTTCCAGATAGCCACGCATCTGCGACGTGGAGAGATTCGGGCAGGCTGCGTCACCACCATCGTCCCGGATGTACGCCATCACACCTATCAGCAATGCAGCCAGAAGCACAATTAAAAGGATGGCTGCAAGCGTGAATTTAAAGAAGCCGGAGAATTGCACTTTCGACATCGCGTCTCCAATGTCGGCAATGAGTCGAAACGGCGAACGATTCCTGCCCGCCGTTCGCGATTGAGCGCGGCGAACATCCCCTTGCCGATCGAGTTCTCATGCAGCAAGCGAAACTCACGCGGTGAGCGCATGCAGCGTATCGCCCGCCCCCATCGCCCGCGTCAGCACCGCTGCATCGCCCGCCGCCGCACCTCAACCCTGCGGAATCGTGCCCGGCCGCACGTAGGCGAGCATGTGCGGCACGTAATCGGCCTTGCCGAGATCGACGCCGTGATGGCGCAGGATCGCGTAAGCCGTGATCGCGTGGAAGTAGAACTGCGGCAGCGCCCAGTCGCGCGCGTATTGCTCGCCCGTCATGTCGAACGCAGTGCCGTTCGGCAGTTCGAGCGCGATGGGCAACGCGGCGCCGCCGTCGAGCGCATCGGGCGCGAGTTCGCCGAGAAACGCGAGCGTGCCCGCGAGGATCCCCTGCGCATCGCCGAGCGAGCCCGGCTGCGCATCGGCATGCCAGCCGGCCTGCCGCAATGCGAGCAGCGGTTCCGGCAGCGGCTCGCCGCGCAGCCGGTGCACGGGTTCCATCGCCTGAAAACACGAGAACCGGACCTGCGCGGCAAGCGGATACATGTCCGGCGCGAGCTTCAGCGTCATCAGCGCATCGGGATCGTCGCCGGCCGCGCGCCAGTGCCCGGCCGCCTTGTCGAGCCACGCGGATTGCGCGCGCAGCAACTGGCTGAAGGTCGGAACGAGAAGTTGAGTCGGTGACACGCGCGCCCTCCAATGGATGATCGATCGCATCACGATAGCAGCGTCGACGCGATGGTGCATCGTCGCGGTGCCGGCATCAGCCCAAGAAAATATCGCGCCACAACGGCGACAGCGACGCCGACGGCGCTCGGCGCGCGCCCGGCACCGCGGCGTTAGGGCCCGCGACGCCGTGCGAGAAACCGGTCGAGCTGCGCCGCGAACGCGTTGCCGTCGCGTGCGCTGAACGGCGCCGGGCCGCCGGTATCGATGCCCGCGCTGCGCAGCTGATCCATCATCGCGCGCGTCGACAGACGTTCTTCGATGTTGTCGCGGCTGAACCAGTTTCCTCGCGGATCGAGCGCGAATGCACCCTTGTCGAGCACGGCTGCCGCGAGCGGAATGTCGGCCGTGATCACGAGGTCGCCCGCCGCGGCCAGCTCGACGATCCGCGCATCCGCGGCATCGAAGCCGGCCGGCACCTGCAGCGCGCGAATGAACGGCGACGGCGGCGTACGCAGAAACTGGTTCGCGACCAGCGTCACGCAGATCTCGGTGCGCCGCGCGGCGCGAAACAGCATCTCCTTGATGACGGCGGGACACGCGTCGGCATCGACGAGCACTTGCATGGCGGAATTTCCATTGGAGACGAGTGGCGATCATAGCGTACGCCGCGCGTCGGCCTCGCGCACACGAACCGATCCGCTCGCCACCGCGTTCGCCGCGTTCAGCCGCCCACCTCCGCGCAAAGCGCATCGGCCGTCACCCACTGCGCGCCCCACGCGCGTGCGAGCCGTGCACCCTGCCCGAGCCGCACCGGCGCATCGTCGAAGTCGACGAACACGACGTGATCGGCTGCGGCGGGCTTCGCCGGTGTCTCGCGCGTGCGGCCGTCCGACAGCACCCACAGCCAGCGCTGCTTGTCCGCGTGGCGTCGCGCGTCGCGCGCGAGCAGCTGCGCCGCGGCGCCGATGCCGTCCGCGAGCGGCGTCCCGCCGCCGCCATCGACCGGCTCGACCCAGCGCGCATTCCACCAGCGCGGCACGGCCGGTCCGAAGCGCCGCGCGGCGCCGTTGCCGCCGAAGCAGATCAGCGCGGCCTCTATCCGGTCGCGCGCGGCGCGATCGAAATACGCGACGATCAGCCCCTTCGCGAGCGCGAGCCGATCGTGCGACAGCATCGACGCCGAGCAGTCGAGCAGGAAGCAATGGAGCGCGCGCGGCGCGTCCGCGCGTTGGCGAAAGCGCAGATGCGCGGCGTGCAGCGGTCGCCCGCGCTTGGCCGCGAGCGTGGCCGCCCATGCGACGGCCGTACCCGCGCGCGCGAGGCCCGGCACGCGCTCGGCGGCACCCTGCTGCCATCGAGGACCGCGAACGGCGTTCGCGGCGGCGCCGTCTCGATGGCTCAGCGTTTTTTTAGCGGCAGCGGCACGACGGCCTTCACGTCGCGCAGCCCCGCGGACTCCGGCGGCAGGTAGCCCCAGTCGCCGTGCGATGCGGCCGCGTCGTCGGGCGACGGCGCCGTGTCGCGCGGCAGGCGCTCGCGTGTGTCGCGATGCGTCGCATCGTCGTGCCCCGTGCGCGAATCGGGCGCGCGCGCAGCCGACGGCGGCGATGCGTCCGCGCGGCGCCGATGCCGCAGCACCGCTTCCGCGACGCGGTCGACCTGCGCGACCGTCACGGCGTCGGCTGCTTCCAGCGCGGCAAGCGCACGCGCCGCGCGCAACATCACGAGATCGGCGCGCAATCCGTCGACGGCCGCCTCGATGCAGAGCGCACTCACGCGCGCATGCACGGCATCGTCGAATTGCAGTGCCGGCAGCCGTGCACGCGCCGCGCGGATCCGCTCGGCGAGCGTTCGCTGCGCATCCGCGTGCCGGGCGCGAAACGCGTCGGGATCGAGATCGAACGCGAGGCGCGCCTTCACGATCCGTTCGCGCTGCGCGGCATCGAAGCAGTTCTCGAGCTCGACCATCAGCCCGAAGCGGTCGAGCAGCTGCGGACGCAGCTCGCCCTCTTCCGGATTCATCGTGCCGACCAGCACGAAGCGCGCATCATGCGCGTGCGACACGCCATCGCGCTCGACGACGTTCACGCCGCTCGCCGCGACGTCGAGCAGCGTATCGACGAGGCCGTCGGCGAGCAGGTTCACCTCGTCGACGTAGAGCACGCCGCGATGCGCACGCGCAAGCAGGCCGCCGCGAAAGCGCACGCCGTTCTCCGCGAGCGCATGCGCGAGATCGAGCGTGCCGGTGACCTGCTCGTCGGTGGCCGACAGCGGCAACGTGACGAACGCGCCTTCCGGCAGCAGCTCGGCGAGCGCCCGCGCGGCGGTGGATTTCGCGGTGCCGCGCGGCCCGCTGACGAGCACGCCGCCGATCGACGGATCGATCGCGGCGAGCAGCAGCGCCTGCTGCAGCGCGTCCTGCGCGACCAGCGCCGTAAACGGAAAAACCGCGCGTGCGCGGGGCGTGGTCGGATCGTTCATCGCCGTGTTCCTTCCTGAAGTTGTTCGGTCGCGAGCCAGATCGCTTCGATGCGCTCGCGATAGTCGCCCGGCTGCTGCCACAGCCCGCGTTGCATCGCCTCGACGAAGCGCTCGCAGATCGCGTGCAGCGCGTGCGGATTGTGACGTTCGAGGAACGCACGCGTCGCATCGTCGAACAGGTACGCGTCGGCGACGAGCGCGTACTGGTGATCGGACAGCACGCGCGCGGTCGCATCGTAGCCGTACAGATAGTCGACGGTCGCCGCCATTTCGGCCGCGCCCTTGTAGCCGTGCCGCTTCACGCCGTCGAGCCATTTCGGATTCACGACGCGCGAGCGGATCACGCGCGCGATCTCCTCGCGCAGCGTGCGCATCTTCGGCGCGGCGGGGTTCGCGTGGTCGCCGTGATAGACGCTCGGCTGCTGCCCCGACAGATGGCGCACGGCCGCCGTCATCCCGCCCTGGAACTGGTAGTAGTCGTTCGAATCGAGGATGTCGTGTTCGCGGCTGTCCTGGTTCTGCACGACGACGTCGATCGCGGCGAGCCGTTCGCCGAACACGTCGGGCGCGGCATCGCCCGCGCTGTTCTGCGCGTACGCATAGCCGCCCCACCGGCGGTATGCGTCGGCGAGATCGGCGTCGGTCTGCCAACCGCGCCGGTCGATCAGATCCTGCAGCCCCGCGCCGTAGCTGCCGGGCCGCGCGCCGAATACGCGCCAGCCGGCCCGGCGCCGCGCTTCGTCGGGCGCGACGCCTTGCGCGATCCACTGCGCGCGTTCGCGTTCGATGCGCGCACGGATCGGGTTCAGCGCCTCCGGTTCGTCGAGCGCGGCGACGGCCTGCACGGCCGCGTCGAACAGATGTATCAGGTTCGGGAACGCGTCGCGGAAAAAGCCCGACACGCGCAGCGTCACGTCGATGCGCGGCCGGTCGAAGATTTCGATCGGCAGAATCTCGAAGTCGGTCACGCGATGGCTGCCGTGCGCCCATTTCGGCCGCACGCCGAGCAGCGCGAACGCCTGCGCGATGTCGTCGCCGCCGGTGCGCATCGTCGCGGTGCCCCACACCGACAGGCCGATCGCGCGCGGATAGTCGCCGTGCTCCTGCAGATGGCGCTCGATCAGCTGCTGCGCGGATTTGAGCCCGAGCGACCACGCGGCCTGCGTCGGCACCGCGCGCGTGTCGACCGAGTAGAAGTTGCGGCCGGTCGGCAACACGTCCGGACGGCCGCGCGACGGCGAGCCGCTCGGCCCCGGCGGCACGAAGCGGCCGTCGAGCCCGCGCAGCAGCTGACGCATTTCGTCGCGGCCGCACGCGTCGAGTGCGGGCAGCAGCGTCGTTCGCACACGCTCGATCACGGCGAGCGTATGCGGCCATTCGCCGGGCGGCGGGATGGCGATGCCGCGCTCGTCCGGCGCGACCGCGCAGATGCGGTCCAGCCAGTGCTGCGCGAGCCGTTCGAGCCGCTCGCGCGTGTCGCCCGCATGCCGCCACGGCGACGCGTCGAGCGCCTGCAGCACGGCCGGCCGCGGGCCCGTCCACGGCGCGGCCCAGTCGGCCGCGAGCGGATCGAAATCGTCGCCGAGCGCGAGATCGTGCGCGAGTGCCGCGATCAGTCCGGCGTTCATGCCTTTGCCGTCGCCGACCGGAAAGCGCGCGAGCGCGAGCAGCGTATCGCGCCGCTGCCGCTCGGCCGGCGACACGCCGAACACGTGCAGCCCGTCGCGAATCTGCGCTTCCTTCAGCTCGCAGAGCCATGCATCGACGCGCGTGAGCAGCGCGTCCTCGTCGTTCGCGTCGCGCGGCGGCGATACGCTGAGCTCGTCATGCAACCGATGTTCGGCGATCGTCGCGAGGATCGTCTTGCGCAGCAGCTTCGCGCGTCGCGCGTCGACCATCAGTGCGTCGTAGTATTCGTCGACGAGCCGCTCGAGGTCCTGCATCGGGCCGTAGTTTTCGGCGCGCGTGAGCGGCGGCATCAGATGATCGACGATCACGGCCTGCGCCCGCCGCTTCGCCTGGCTGCCTTCGCCCGGATCGTTGACGATGAACGGATACAGATGCGGCAGCGGGCCGAGCGTCAGATCGGGCCAGCACGCGTCGGACAGCGCGACGCTCTTGCCCGGCAGCCATTCGAGGTTGCCGTGCTTGCCGAGATGGATGACCGCGTCGATGCGGAACACGTCGCGCAGCCAGAAATAGAACGCGAGATACGCGTGCGGCGGCACGAGCTCCGCGTCGTGATAGCTCGCGTAATCGTTGTCGTCGCGCGAGCGCGACGGCTGGATGCCGACGAACACGTGCCCCGCGCGCCAGCCCGCGATCGTGAAGCGTCCGCGGCGCAGCGTCGGATCGGCTTCGGGCGGCCCCCAGCGCGCGTTCAGCGCGTCGCGCACCGCGGCCGGCAGCCGCGCGAAGCGCGCGCGGTAATCGTCGAGCGCATAGCTCTGGAACGCCGGGCGCAGCGCATGCATCGCCGCATCGTTGGTCACGCCTTCGGTCAGGCGCGCGATCAGCGCGTCGCCGTCAGCCGGCAGCTCGGCGAGCGTGTAGCCGGCGTCGCGCAGCGCGGCGAGCACATGCAGCGCGGACGCCGGCGTATCGAGCCCGACGCCGTTGCCGATGCGCCCGTCGCTTTGCGGGTAGTTCGCGAGGATCAGTGCGACGCGCTTGTCCGCGTTGTCGAGCGTGCGCAGCCGGCACCAGCCGCGCGCGAGCGCCGCGACGAACGCGATCCGCTCCGCATCGGGCTGATAGCGAACGACGTCGACCTCCGTGTGCGGGCAGCGATACGCGAGCCCCTTGAAGCTGACCGCACGCGTGACGATGCGCCCGTCGACCTCGGGCAACGCGACGTGCATCGCGATGTCGCGCGCGTGCAGCCCCTGGTTGTCCGCGATCCACGCATCGCGGTTGCCGCCCGACAAGATCACCTGCAGCACGGGCGCGTCGCCGGCGAGCACGTCGGGCGCGTGCGCGTCGATCGCGCCGGCCGCGAACGCGGTCGTGTTCAGCACGAGCGCGACGTCGTGCGCCTCGCAGAGCTGCGCGATCACCTCGCGGCTCACCGCATCCTTCAGCGACGTCACGGCGATCGGCAGCGGGTTCAGTCCTTCGTCGACGAGCGCGTCGGCGAGCGCGTCGAACACGGCCGTATTCGCGGCCTGCCAGTGCGCGCGATAGAACACGATCGCGACGACCGGCGCGCCCGGCGTCCAGCGCGGCCGCCAGTCGTCGACGCTCGCCGGATCGCGCGCCGGGTGATACAGCGCGGCGGCCGGCAGCGGACGCGGCGGCGCCGGCTCGTCGCCGAAGCCGAGCATGTGAAACGCGATGCTGCGCAGCAGCGCTTCGGCGTTGTGCACGCCGCCCTCGCGCAGATAGCGCCACCACAGCCGGCACAGCGCGGGCGCGACCGTGCTCTTCGCGACGAGGTTCGGATCTTCCTGCAGATCGCCGGAGAACATCGCGAGCTGCTGCCCGTGCTTCGACGCGACCGAGACGGCCTGCTCGATGCCGTACGGCCAGTACGCCTCGCCGCCGAGATGGTCGATCACGACCGTCTTGGCATGGCGCAGCACGTCGTCGACGTAGAAGTCGACCGAGGCCGGCTGCCGCAGGAACGTGACGTTCGCGAGCCGCACGCTCGGAAAGCCGGCCGGCAGCCGCGGTACGACGCTCGCGAGCAGCGACAGCGTCGTGTCGGCCGAGCTCAGGATCACGATGTCGGCCGGGCGCTGATCGATGCGCACGACACCCTGTGTGTCGTCGACGAAGCCGCCCGGCGTGGTGCGCAGCAGATGCATCGCGCGTTACGCCTGCTGCGGCTCGGCCGCGCACGCGGCGTCGAACGCGCGTTGCAGCTCGGCCGCGTCGAGCCGTTCACCGATCAGCACGAAGCGGCTCGCGCGCGCTTCGCCGTCCTGCCAGCGGCGGTCGAAATAGCTGTCGAAGCGGCGGCCGACGCCCTGGATCACGAGCCGCATCGGCGCGTCGGGCAGCGCCGCGAATCCCTTCGCGCGATAGATCGTGTGCGTTTCGACGAGCCGCTGCAGCGCGGCGATCGTCGCCTCGCGCGTGCCCGCGTCGCCGCTCACGACGACCGAATCGAAATCGTCGTGATGGTGGTCGTGCTGTTCGTCGTCGGCCGCACCTACGCCGGTCGCACCTACGCCGGCCGCACCGTGATGGTCGTGACGCAAATGGATCGTGTCTTCGGACGCCGATTCGAGCCCGATCAGCATCGCGAGATCGAGCCCGCCGCGCGTCGCGCGCACGATCTTCACCTGCGGCGGGATCTCGTCGCGGATCGCGGCTTCGATCTGCGCGAACTGCGCATCGTCGACGAGCTCGGCCTTGTTCACGATCACGAGATCCGCCGCCGACAGCTGATCGGCGAACAGCTCGTGCAGCGGCGATTCGTGATCGAGGTTCGGATCCGCGCGCCGCTGCGCGTCGACGGCCTGCGGGTTTTCCGCGAACTGGCCGCTTGCGGCCGCGGGCCCGTCGACGACCGTCACGACCGCATCGACCGTGAACGCATGGCGGATCGTCGGCCAGTTGAACGCCTGCACGAGCGGCTTCGGCAGCGCGAGGCCCGAGGTTTCGATCAGCACGTGATCGATGTCCGCGCGCCGTTCAAGCAGCGCTTCCATCACCGGATAGAACTCCTCCTGCACGGTGCAGCAGAGGCAGCCGTTCGCGAGCTCGTACAGCTGCCCCGACACCTCGCCGGCCGCGTCGTCGCAGCCGATGCCGCAGCCTTTCAGGATTTCGCCGTCGATGCCGAGTTCGCCGAACTCGTTGACGATGACCGCGATGCGACGGCCGTTCGCGTGCTGCAGGATGTGGCGCATCAGCGTGGTCTTGCCGCTGCCGAGAAAGCCCGTGACGATCGTGACGGGCAGCTTGCGTAGGGTCATGGTAGGTCCTCGGTCGAAAAAGGCATCACGCGGAGATCGTCACGTCGATCTCGTCGTAGCGTTTGAAGCGGTAGATCGCGGCCGACACGGCCCAGCACGCGACGAACAGGCCGATCACGACGTAGCCGAGCATCCCGAAATGCGACGCGACCATCGTCGCGAAATCCCAGACGGGCCCCTGCAGCGACAGCTTGTCCGCGAGCAGCGCGAGCACCTCGATGCCGCCGATCAGCGCGGCGACCAGCACCGACACGAACGTGATCGTCATGTTGTAGTAGATCTTGCGAATCGGCCGCACGTACGCCCAGCGATACGCGCCCATCATGAGGATGCCGTCGGTCGTGTCGACGAGCGTCATGCCGGCGGTAAACAGCACCGGCAGCGCCATCACCGACCAGAACGACAGCCCGCCCTGCACCTGCGTCGCGGAAATGCCGAACAGCGCGATCTCGGTCGCGGTATCGAAGCCGAAGCCGAACAGGAAGCCGACCGGGTACAGGTGCCAGCTGCGCGACACGAGCCGGAACAGCGGCCGGAACAGGCGCGCGAGCACGCCGCGCCGGTTCAGCAGCATGTCGAGATCGGCGTCGACGATCGCGTCGCCGCGCCGTGCCGCGCGAAACGTCCGGTACACGGAGATCAGGATCAGCAGGTTCGCGGCCGCGAGCACGAGCAGGAAGAACGCGGACACGCTCGTGCTGATCACGCCGCCCCACGTCTTCATGCTCTCGAAGCGCGCGAGCGACGCGGCGGTCAGCGCAACCGCGACCGACATCACGATCACGACCGTCGAATGCCCGAGCGAGAAGAACAGCCCCGCGCCGAGCGGGCTGCGCCCTTCCTGCATCAGCTTGCGCGTGCCGTTGTCGATGGCGGCGATATGATCCGCGTCGACGGCGTGACGCAGCCCGAAGACATACGCGAGCAGCGCGGTGCCGAGCAGCACCGGCTGCCCGTGAAACGCGATGAACGCCCAGATCCACGCGCCGACGTTGAACGCGACGAGCAGCGAATAGATGGCGACAATCTTGCCGCGCAGCCCCGACGGGCTGTCGTTGAACAGACGTAAGAAAGAATCGAGCATGGTGCTCCGCGATGAACGGTCGACATGTGACTGCCAACACGGTCCGCACCGTGCCTGCCGGCGCCGCTTGCCTGCCGGTTCGCACCGCGCGCGCGGCCTGACGACGGGAAATCGGAAACGCTCGGGCGTCGGGCGCGCTGCGGCCGTGGACGATGCGCCGCCTCCCCGCGGCGCTGTACCCCCCGTCTCGGCCGGTATCCGGGCTGACGAACACGCCGCTTCGCCTTCCCGGATACGCGAGGCATCCAGTGGCGTCGTCCGCACGCGCGTGGCGTGCGGCGAAGCGGCGCTGCATCGCGGAGCGATGCGTTCGCTTACCGTTGCGGGGGCAGCACAGGTTGGCTCGACTGCGGGGCAGCCGCACTCCCTGTTTCCCGTTTAACTGCGCGTGCAGGAACGCACGCGCGAGCACCGAAACGCGTGCGAGTGTAGGCTCCGGCGCCGGGCCGCGTCAAGGCGAACGGCGGCCGCGATCGCTGTGCTATCGTATGCGCCGCGTTCGGTGCTCGCATGCGCAATCCGCGCATGCAGTTAAACGGGAAACAGGAGGCGGAGCATCGCCCGGCCTGTGCTGTCCCCGCAACGGTACGCCGCCCGCGCGATGCGCCTTGCGCACGCGCCCATGCCGCCCACGATGCCACTGCCCTTCAGCGGGCGGGAAGGCTGCGGCCTGGCAAGCGGCCAGCCCGGATACCGGCCGACGCAAGGGGCGAGCGCCGCGCTCGCCGAACGCCCGATCCGCGGGGGACGGAGAGTGTGCGCGTTGTCATCCGCCCGCTACGGGCGCTTCGTTTCGCTCCGTCATGTCACGCCATTTCGCAGGCCGTCCGCGCGCGGCCGTTTCGTCGCCCCGTCCCGTCTCGTCACGGCGCGCGCCGTGCTGCGCGCGATGAGCCGCGCATGGCTCGTCGGCGCCGGTCCCGGCGACGCCGACCTGCTGACCCTGAAGGCCGTCCGCGCGATCGCGGCCGCCGACGTGCTGCTCGTCGACGATCTCGTCAACCGCGAGGTGCTGCGCCATGCGCGCGCGGACGCGCGGATCGAGCACGTCGGCAAGCGCGGCGGTCATGCGTCGACGCCGCAGGCCGAGATCGTCTCGACGATGCTCGCGCATCTACGCGCGGGCCGCAGCGTCGCGCGGCTGAAAGGCGGCGATCCGTTCGTGTTCGGCCGCGGCGGCGAGGAACTGCTCGCGCTCGGTGCGGCAGGCATTGAGGTCGAGGTCGTGAGCGGGATCACGGCCGGCATCGCGGCACCGGCCGCGCTCGGCATTCCGGTCACGCATCGCGGCGACGCACAGGGCGTGATCTTCGTCACCGGACACGGCGCGGGCGCCGACGAGCCGGACTGGCGCGCGCTCGCCGCGACGCGCATGACGATCGTCGTCTACATGGGGATGCGCCGGCTCGAAGCGATCGCCGCCGCGCTGCGCGACGGCGGCCTGCCCGGCGACACGCCGTGCGCGGCGATCGCGAACGCGACGCGCGACACGCAACGGCACGTGCTCGCGACGCTCGACCGGATCGTCGAACGTACGGGCGCCGCCGGCATCGGCTCGCCGGCGATCGTCGTGATCGGCCGCGTCGCCGCGCTGGCCGCCGATCCGGCCGTGCAAGCCGCACTGGCCGGCGGCCGCCGCGCGGAGCGCGCGTGATGCGCGTCGCGCTCGGCATCGGCTTTCGTGCGGGCGTGCGCGCCGCGCAGCTCGACGCGGCCGTGCGTGCGGCGCTCGCGGCGTATCCCGATGCACAGCCGGCGGTCGTCGCGACGCTCGCCGCGAAGTCGCGCGCCCGCGCGCTGCGCACGTTCTGCGCGCGACGCGGCTGGCCGCTCGTCGCGTTCGAGCCCGCGCAACTGGCCGCGTGTGCGCAGCGGGCGGCCAGCGCGCCGTCGGCCGCCGCGCTCGCGCGCTTCGGCGTCGCGGGTGTCGCCGAGCCGTGCGCGCAGCTGGCCGCGCCGCACGGCCGGCTGCTTGCACCGAAAACCATCCGGGACGGCGTGACGGTCGCGCTCGCCGGCCCGCTCTGAACCTTTGCTATCGACAGGACGATTCCGATGAGGACCGATCCCGAATCCCATCAGCGGATGGCCGAGCGCCGCCGCGCCGGCCACGAGAAGAAGCAGGCCGCCGCCGTCAACGAAAAGGGCCTGCTGATCATCCATACGGGCAACGGCAAGGGCAAGAGTACCGCCGCATTCGGCATGGCGGTGCGCGTGCTCGGCCACGGCATGCGGCTCGGCGTCGTGCAGTTCATCAAGGGCGCGCTGCATACGTCGGAGCGCGATTTCCTCGGCGCGGTCGCCGAGTGCGATTTCGTGACGATGGGCGACGGCTATACGTGGAACACGCAGAACCGCGACGCGGACATCGCGACCGCGCGCAAAGGCTGGAACGAGGCGCGCCGGATGATCGAAAGCGGCGAGTACCGGATGGTGATTCTCGACGAGCTGAACACGGTGCTGAAGTACGACTACCTGCCGCTCGACGAAGTGCTCGCGACGCTGGCCGCGCGGCCCGCCGACCTGCACGTCGTCGTGACCGGCCGGCATGCGCCCGACGCGCTGATCGACGCGGCCGACCTCGTCACCGAAATGCGGCTCGTCAAGCATCCGTACAAGGAGCAAGGCGTGAAGGCGCAGCGCGGCGTGGAGTTCTGAGCGATGCCGGCCTGTCCCGCACTGTTCGTCAGCGCACCGGCGTCCGGCCAGGGCAAGACGTCGGTGACGGCCGGTCTCGCGCGGCTGCATCGGCGGCTCGGCCGCCGCGTGCGCGTGTTCAAGACGGGGCCGGATTTTCTCGATCCGATGCTGCTCGAGCGAGCGAGCGGCGCGCCCGTGCATGCGCTCGATCTCGGCATGGTCGGCGAGGCCGGCTGTCGCGCGCTGCTCGCCGACGCCGCGCGCGACGCGGACCTGATCCTGATCGAAGGCGTGATGGGCCTGTTCGACGGCACGCCGAGCAGTGCCGATCTCGCGGCCGCGTTCGGCGTGCCGATCGTCGCGGTGATCTCCGCGAAATCGGTCGCGCAGACGTTCGCGGCCATCGCGTTCGGACTTGCGCGCTTCCGCCCCGGCCTGCCGTTTCACGGCGTGTTCGCGAACCACGTCGGCTCCGACCGGCACGCGGCGCTGCTGCGGCAGGCGCTGCCCGACGATCTGCGCTGGCTCGGGCATTTGCCGGCCGATGCGGCGCTCGCGTTGCCGGAACGGCATCTCGGCCTGCACCAGCCGGACGATATCGCCGATCTCGACGCGCGGCTCGATCGCGCGGCCGATGCGCTCGCGCACACGGCGCTCGCGGCGTTGCCGCCCGCGATCGGCTTCGCGCCGCCGGCCGTGGCCGCGCCGCTGCCGCACATGCTCACCGGCAAGCGGGTCGCGATCGCGCGCGATGCCGCGTTCTCGTTCATCTACCCGGCCAATCTCGCGCTGCTCGACGCGCTCGGCGCGCAGGTGCGGTACTTTTCGCCGCTCGCCGACGAGCCGGTGCCCGATGAATGCGACGCGCTGTTTCTGCCGGGCGGCTATCCGGAATTGCATGCGCGTACGCTCGCCGCGAATCGGACGAGCGCGGCGACGATCCGCGCCCATGCGGCGGCCGGGCGGCCGATCGTCGCCGAATGCGGCGGAATGCTCTATCTATGCGAATCGTTGACCGACGTCGACGGCACGACGACGCCGATGCTCGGGCTGCTGCCCGGCCATGCGACGATGCAGCGCCGCTTCGCGGCGCTCGGCATGCAGCAGCTCGACACGCGGGCCGGCACGCTTCGCGGCCACACGTTCCACTATTCGCGGCTCGCGACGCCGCTGGCGCCGGCCGCGATCGCGCAGCGCCCGGGCGACGACGCGCGCAGCGGCGAAGCCGTCTATCGCGTCGGCGCGATCGTCGCGACCTACATGCACCTGTACTGGCCGTCGAATCCGCACGCGACGGCCGCGCTGTTCACCGGCGACGCATTCTGACGATGCGCGAGCCGGCGCGGCGATGCCGGTGCGCGGTCCGGCCGGCGCATCAGACGAGAAACGCCTCGGTCAGCTTGACCCAGTACGACGCGCCGGTCGGCAGCGCCGCGTCGTTGAAGTCGTAGCCGGGGTTGTGCACCATGCAGCCGCCCTCGCCGTCTCCGTTGCCGATGATCAGATAGCAGCCCGGACGCCGTTCGAGCAGGAACGCGAAATCCTCGCTGCCGGTGAGCGGCACCATCGCGTCGATCAGGTTCGCTTCGCCGACCCACTCGCGCGCGACGCCTTGCGCGAACGCGGTCATCTCCGCATCGTTGACGAGCACCGGATAGCGGCGCTGATAGTCGATCGTCGCGGTTGCGCCGAACACCGCGGCCTGCGCGTGCACGACTTCCTTGATCCGCGTCTCGAGCAGATCGCGCACCTCGGGCTTCAGCGCGCGCACCGACAGCCGCATCTGCGCGCGGTCGGGAATGACGTTCGGCGCTTCGCCCGCATGGATCGCGCCGACCGTGACGATCGCCATGTCGAGCGGCGGCACGTTGCGCGACACGATCGTCTGCAGCGCGATCACGATCTGCGCGCAGACGACGACCGGATCGATCGCGCGATGCGGCACCGCGCCGTGGCCGCCGCGCCCCTGCACGTCGATGATCACCGTGTCCGACGACGCCATGAACGGCCCCGGCAGGAAGCCGAAGTGTCCGGTCGGAAAGCCCGGCATGTTGTGCATCGCGAAGATCGCATCGCACGGGAACAGCTCGAACAACCCGTCGTCGAGCATTTTCTTCGCGCCGCCGAGCCCTTCCTCGGCCGGCTGGAAGATCAGGTTCAGCGTGCCGGAGAAGCAGCGTTCGCGCGCGAGATGCTTCGCGGCCGCGAGCAGCATCGCGGTGTGGCCGTCGTGCCCGCATGCGTGCATCTTGCCGGCGATCGTGCTCTGGTACGGCAGCCCCGTCGCCTCGAGGATCGGCAGCGCGTCCATGTCGGCGCGCAACCCGAGACGCCGCGTGCCCTGGCCGACCGTCAGCTGCGCGACGACGCCCGTGCCGCCGAGCCCGCGATGCACGGTGTAGCCCCATGCGCGCAGTTGCTCGGCGACGAGGTCGCTCGTCGCGAATTCCTCGAAGCCCAGCTCGGGGTGCGCGTGGATGCGATGCCGAATCTCGATCATTTCGTCGGCGAGGCCGGCGGGAATCACGCTGTGCGTCACGGTGTCGTCTCCTTGTATGCGGGGAAAGATGCACGCAAGGATAGTCCGTTCGGCGGCAACCCGGCAGCCGGAAAGTCGTCACGGCGGCAACCGTCGGTTGCCGGCTTCAAGAGCGCGCGCGGTCGCCCGGCAGGAAGACGGCATGGTTGAGTAAAGTACTTTTCTGTCAACGACATAGTGTCAGGATGTTCATTTTTTGACGAATGTACATTTTTTGTGTACGCTCTTCGAAAAGTGAACAACCGCGTGCCGACATGCCGACTCCCGCGCCTCTTTCCGCCCCCGCGCAGCAGCTGCTGGCCGACGCCTGCGCCGCGTTCGCGCGCGCCACGCGGGGCTTTCGCGCGACGCCGATGCGCGTGCCGCCCGCGTACCGCGCGCATGCCGATGCGATGATCCGCTTCGACGTCGGCGCGCAGGTGTTCGAGATGCCGGCTGCGGTGTGCGTGCGCGCCGATTCGCTGCAGGCCGCGCATGCGGCGCTGCACGGCCGCAGCGCGCCGCGCGCGCGCGGCCAGCGCCCGCTCCTGCTCGTCGCGCCGCATGTGCCGGACGAACTCGCGGCGCAGCTGATCGACGCAGGCATCCCGTTTCTCGACACGGCCGGCAATACGTTCCTGGCCGAACCGGAAGCGACCGTGATGATCGCGGGCCGCCCGAAGCCCGCGCGCACGCGGCAGGCGCCGACGTCGCGCGCGACCACGCCGAAAGGCATGACCGTGATGTTCGCGCTCGCGGCCACGCCGGGCCTCGCGCAGGCGCCGTATCGCGCGATCGCGGCCGCCTCGGGCGTCGCACTCGGCACCGTGAACCTCGTGATGGACGATCTGCTCGCGCGCGGCCTGCTCGGCCGCCGCCGCGACGGCACGCGCGTGTTTCCCGACTGGCCGCGCTTCGTGCAGGAATGGGTCGCGCTCTACCCGAGCCGCCTGCGTGCGAAGCTGCCGGTGCGGCGGTTTTCCGGTCTGGCGCCCGACTGGTGGCGCGCGGTCGATTTCGCGGCCGTCGATGCGCGGCTCGGCGGCGAACCGGCCGCCGATCTGCTGACGCACGACCTGAAGCCGGCCGCGATCACCGTCTATACGCACGGGCCCGTGTCGAACCGCCTGCTGCTCGACGCGCGGCTGCGCGCGGACGAACGCGGCGACGTCGAAATACTCGAAGCATTCTGGCCGCCGTCCGCGGCGCTCGACTGGCGCGATCCGGCGCTGCCGCTCGTGCCGCCGCTGCTGATCTACGCCGATCTCGTCTCGACCGGAGACAGCCGCAATCTTGCCGCCGCCGAACAGATCCATGACCGATACCTCGCCCATCCGCCCGCTTGAGGTCGACGCAGAGCGTCCGCTCGAGCCTGCGACCGTCGCCCTGCTGCGCGCCGTGCGCGACGCGTGCGCAGATGTCGACGCGGCGTTCGTCGTCGCCGGCGCGACCGCGCGCGACATCCTGATGTGGCACGTATACGGGATCCGGCCGGTCCGCGCCACGCGCGACGTCGACGTGGCCGTCTGCGCGGTCAGCTGGCCGTTCCACGACCGGCTCGTCGACACGCTCGTTGCGACCGGGCAATTCGCGCGCGCCCCGAAGCATCAGCAGAAGCTGCTGTTTGCCGCCGACACGGGCGGCTGGCGCACCGAACTCGATCTCGTGCCGTTCGGTCCGCTCGAGGCGCCGCCCGGTGAAATCGCGTGGCCGCCCGGCGGCGAGTTCGTGCTCAACGTGCTCGGTTTCCAGGAGGCCGTCGACCATGCGCTGCCCGTCGCCATCGATACGCATACGGTCGTGCCGGTCGCAAGCTTGCCGGCGCTGTCGCTGCTGAAACTGCTCGCGTGGAAGGATCGCCGCGCGCGTCAGAACAACGACGCGTACGACCTGCTGTTCCTGCTCACGCATGCACACGACGCAGGCGATCGCACGCGCATCTGGGACGTCGCGCCCGACCTGCTCGCCGCGCACGACTTCGATCCGACGCGCGCGGCCGCCGCGCTGCTTGCGCGCGACGCGAAACGGATCGCGTCGCCGGCGACGCGCGATGCGGTGCGCGCACTGCTGTCCGACCGCGCGACCTACGCGACGCTCGGCCAGGATTTGCTCGCGCGCGCATTCGCGTGGCAGCCGGGCGACTTCACCGACGACGCCGAACGCTATCTGCACGCATTCCGCGACGCATTTCTCGCGGACGAGCCCGACGCCGGCGCCGAGGAGCACGCACGGCGCACGTAGCGCCCGCCGCCGCGTCCATGCCTGTCCGCCATGCGCCCCACGCGCATCACGGCAGCCGGAACGTATCGAAGAACGTATCGCGTTCGATCACGGTCAGCGCCGCGCGCTTGTGCGGGAAATCGAACTCCTTGAGCGTGTAGAAACCGAGCCGGTGCATATACGCGATGTGCCGCACGTGATCGACGCGCGGCTCGCCGACGAGCCGCTGCGTGCGCGGTTCGTCGACGAACATGTAGTGCAGCACGCCGCTCCACCACGCATGCAGCTTGCCCGCGCTCTGGAACCGCGAATCGCCGATCAGCAGATGCAGCCCGCGGTCGTAGTCGTGCGCGTCGTAGAACGGCGCGAGCCGATCCTCCTTCGCCCAGTAGAACTCGAAATAGCCGAACGGCGTGTCGTCGAAATAGCCGATCATCGGATGCATGTGCGGATCGGCGAGCCGCTCCGCGAGATACGCGGCATGCTCGTCGCGCGTGCCGCGCTGATCCCAGAAATGCGCGACGCGATCGAGATTCATCCAGCCGCTGAAGAGGTCCGCATGCGCGTCGACGTCGACGGTGCGCAGGCTGAACGTCATCCCGACCTGCGGCATGTAGCGCGCATAGATCTCGCCGGCCGGCGTCGGCGGCCGCACCGGATGACGGTGGCCGTTCGTGATCGTGTAGCGCAGCGGCATCCCGCCCGACGCGGGCGCCTTCAGCCACGGCTGCGGATGCTGCCAGAACGTCGCGCGCGACGTGGTCACGTCAAGGCGGTCGCCCGCGCGTTGCGCCGCGTCGATCACGCCTTCGCGCACCGCGCGCGCGACGTACGCGGCGACGGCGTCCGGGTCGGTGCCTGCGATCGGCAGCGCGATCGTCGCCGCATCGCGCCGTGCGTCGGTATTGAACAGCGCGACGAGCTCGGCGAGCAGCGCACCCGGCGGATCGTCGGGCCGCCATGCGTCGAGCACGCGATCGGCGGCGGGCGCCGTATCGGCGCCGTGATCGCGCAAGGCGGCGACGTCGCCGTCGGCCGTCTCGATCGCTTCTTCGGGTTGCGTCAGCGTCGGTGCCATCACAGTGCTCCCGCGTCGTGGCGATCGGCGAGGAGATGCAGCCCGCGCTCGAGCGCCGGAAACAGGCTGCGTTGGAAGTTGTTCCAGCGCAGTTCGAGGATCGTGTCGTCCGGCGCGATCGGCGTGTCGAGCACGTCGCAGATCACCTCGCCGGAATCGATGCCGTTGTCGACATGGTGGAACGAGGCGCCCGTCATCGTCACGGGCGCGACCGGCGTCGTCGTGCCGGTTGCCCAATCGACGCGCTCGCCGCGCGCGCCGTGCAGCGCATCGAGCGTCGCCCATGCGCCGCGCCGCTGGTACGGCGAACCGTCGGCCGTGATGCCCGGATGAATGTTGGCGATGCGCCGGTGAAAGCGCGCGCCGGGCCGCACCAGCTCGTCGAGGATCACGAGCAGCCCGTCGAGCACGACGATGTCGGCGTTCAGCTCGAGCAGCCGTTCGAGCAGCCGCCGCTCGAACGCCTGCTTGCCGGCCACGCGCTCGCGCGCGTCGCGCGGCAGCCGCCGGTACGTCGACGGTACCGAGCAGAACAGTGCATCGACCGGCGTGCCCTGCACCGTCAGCCCGTCCGGCAGAATCCACGGACGGCCCGGCGTGCGTACGAAGCCGTAGTCGGCGAGCTTCGCGCGATCGGCGGCCGAGCCTTCGTCGTCGTCGACGATTACGCCCGCGAGCGTGTAGCGCTCGCCGAGCGGCGAGTCGTTCAGCCGCTCGACGAGAAATTCGAGCGGCGCCTTCATGTAGCGCGTGCCGCCCTTGTAGGCGACCGGCTGACCGGCGCGATCGGCCGCGCCGTTGCGCAGCGACTGGATATAGACGAGATTTTTCTTCGGCATGAATGCGTCGTGTTGAACGGACGCCCGCGCCGCGGGCGGCGGCCCGCGGCGCGCGGCGTCACCAGTTGTATTTCGCGGTGGCGATCACCGTGCGGTCGTTGCCGAACATGCAGACCGAGGTCGACTGGCAACCGCTGATGTAATGACGGTTGAACAGGTTCGTCGCGTTCACCGCGAAGCGCCAGTTGCGCACGTCGTAATGCACGGCCGCGTCGATCAGCGTGTAGCTCGATACCGTCAGCGAGTTGTCGGCCGCGCCGGCGGACGCGCTCTGGTAGCGCACGCCGCCGCCGAGCCCGAAGCCCGCGAGCGGCCCCGTGTGCCACGTCCAGTCGGCCCACAGCGACGCCATCTGGCGCGGCCGCGGAATGTCGACCGGCCAATTGTTCAGCGTCGCGTCGTTGGCCTGCACGACCTTCACGTCCTGATACGCGTACGACGCGATCAGCGACAGGTTCGGCGTGACCTTGCCGGTTGCGCTCAGCTCGATCCCGCGCGCGCGCACTTCACCGGTCTGCACGGATTTCGTGCCGCTCGGATCCTGCGTCAGCAGCGCCGGCGTAACGCCGTTGGTCTGGTTGATCTGATAGATCGCGGCATTCAGCATCAGGTTCTTGCCGGGCGGCTGCCAGCGCAGGCCCGCTTCGATCTGCCTGCCGCGCGTCGGCTTCGGCACCCCGCCGTCGAGCAGGCTCACGCCGATGATCGGATTGAACGACGTCGAATAGCTGATATACGGCGACAGCCCGTAGCCGGCCTGATACGTGAGGCCGACGCGGCCCGTAAACGCCGACACGTCGGCCTTCGACTGCGTGCCGGCCGCGCGATCGTCCATCCGCATGTTGACCCAGTCCTCGCGGCCGCCGAGCGTCAGCGTCCAGCGGTTCCACTTGATCTGGTCCTGCGCGTACAGGCCGAACGTGTTCATCGTCGTGTACGTGTTGGTGCGGTACGTGGTGTCCGGATTGGAAAACACGGCCGTCGTGACCGGCGTGTACACCGGGTTGTAGAGGTTCAGCGTCGGCGCGGCGGCGAGCCATTCGCTATCGGTCGCCGTCTGGCGGTTGTACTGGAAGCCGAGCAGCAGCGTGTGCTGGAGCGGACCCGTCGCAAAACGGCCCTCGAGGTTGTTGTCGATGTCGAAGCGGCTGTAGTTCATCTGGAACACGCCGGCCCAGCGGTTGATTTCGGTCAGCGTTTCGTCGGCGAAGCCCGCTCCCCACACCGAGCCGTTGTCGAGCGACAGATGCATCCATCGCGTGTTCTGCCGGAACGTCCACATCGAGTTCAGGTTGTGCTCGAACTGATAGCCGAGCGACCACTGCTTCTTGCGGTAGTAGTTGAAGTTGCCGTCGCCTTCGTAGATGTCCTTCGTGATCTGCCCGTTCGGATTCGGCAGCACCGTGCCGGCCGCGGGCAGGAAGTTCGACGAGATGTCGCCCCAGTCCTGCAGATACGTGGCCGACAGCGTCAGCGACGTGTCGGCGTTCGGGCGCCAGCGGAACGACGGTGCGAGGGCGACGCGCTGATCGTTGTTCGGGCCGGTCACCGCGTTGCCGTCGCGCGCGACGCCGACGAACCGGTACGCGTACTTGCCGTCCGGATCGAGCTTGTCGCCGACGTCGATCATGAACTGCTTGCGTGCGTAGTTGCCGATTTCGACGCCCGCTTCGCGTACGCGCTCGCCGTCGGCGAGCTTCGTCTTCACGTCGACGATCGCACCCGGGTCACCCGCGCCGTACAGCACCGACGTCGGGCCGCGCAGCACGGTGATGCTGTCGATCATGTACGGATCGACGCGCCAGCTCGCGAGGTTCAGCGTGTTGGGCACCTGCAGGCCGTTCACGTACGCGGTCGGCGTGAAGCCGCGCAGCGCCGCGTACCAGTCGGAGCGGTTGTCCGAGCCGTACGACGAAAAGCCCGGCACGTAGCGCAGCGCGGTGTTCACGTCAGTTGCGCCCGTCATCTCGATCTGCTGCGCGGTCACGACGTTGATCGTCTGCGGGATCTCCTCGATCGGCGTGTCGGTCTTCGTGCCGGTCCGGCTGCGTTTCGCGACGAGCCCCACCGTGCCGTCGCCTTCCGACGCCGCGTTCACGGTGATCGCCGGCAGCGTGCCGGCCGACGCAGCGTTCGGTGCAGCGGCCTGCGCATTCGCCGCCGGCGCGGTCTGCGCGAACGCCTGTCCGGCGGCCGCCGCACCGAATGCCACGCTCGCCGCGGCCGCGATCGCACGCAGCCGCGTGCCTGTTGCCCAATCCATCTTCTTTTGCTCCACTTGTCATGCGGTCTCCCGACCGCGCCTCTCAAAGAGCGAAAGCCATGCGGCCCGCGCTCACCCCGTTTTCTTGTCGTGCGCGGGCCGCGGCATCGTCGTGCGCGCCCGGCATGCCGCTTTCGAGCGACGCGCAGATTTCGTCCGCACGTCGTGCCAGCACCGACAGCAGCGTGTCGGACAGCCCGTGGCTGTCTTCGCAACACCCTTGCAGATAGATGCGCGGTGCGAAGTGCGCGGGCGTCGCGAGCCGGTAATCGCGCCCGACGTCGCCGCGCGCCAGCGCATCGCCGAGCTCCGGCGCGAGGCCCGCGAGCAGCGCGGCGTGCGTGTCGCGGCGGTAGCCCGTCGCGAGCACGAGCGCATCGAAACGTTCGACCTGCGTGGCGCCGCTCATCCGGTCGCGCGTCGCGAGCTCGATGCGGCCGTCCGCCGTGCGCGTCGCGGCTTCGATCGCGCGGTTCGCGAGCAGCGCGTGGCGCGGCGTGCCGTCGATGCGCTGCAGGTACAGCATTTCGTAGATCTGTTCGATCAGCGGCCGATCGACGACCGCGTAGTTCGTGTCGCGATAGCGCTCGAGCAGCGCGCGGCGCGCGTCGTGCGGCTGCGCGTAGACGACGTCGGTGAACGCCGGGCTGAAGATCTCGTTGACGAACGGACTGTCGTCGGCCGGCTTCAGCGCGCCGGCGCGCATCACGAGGCTCGCGTCGACATGCGGGAAGCGGCGCGCGAGATCGACGAATACTTCGGCCGCGCTCTGCCCGGCGCCGATCACGGCGACGCGGCGACGTTCGCCGTCCGGTGCGGCGACGAGCCGCGCGATGTCGGCCAGATACGACGACGAATGGATCACGCGGTCGGTGCCGAGTGCCGCGAACGCGTCGGGAATCGCCGGCGCGCCGCCGATGCCGACCGACAGCGCGCGCGTCACGCGCCGATGCGTCTGTCCGTCTGCATCGCGCGACACGACGCGCAGCGCATCGACGCGCGCCCCGCTGCCGTGCACGGGCTCGATCGCGGTGACCGTTTCGCCGTAGTGCACGCGATCGTCGAAGGCGTCGGCGACCCAGCTCAGGTAGTCGTGGAATTCGACACGCGTCGGATAAAAGTTCTTCAGGTTGATGAATTCGTTCAGCCGGCCGCGTTCGAACAGATAGTTGATGAACGTGTAGCGGCTCTTCGGATCGCGCATCGTGACGAGATCCTTCAGAAACGAGATCTGCATCCGGCAGTCGTCGAGCAGCATCCCGCGATGCCAGCCGAACGCCGGCTGCCGCTCGACGAAGCAATGCGCAAGCGCGCGCGGGCCGCCGCGCTCGGCGAGGCGCACGGCCAGCGCCAGATTCGACGGCCCGAAGCCGACGCCGATCAGGTCGAATACGGTTTCTCTCTGCATGTCTCAGCTCCCTTGTCGATGAACCGGCCCGTCAGACGTGACGGCCGGAGAAGAACGTGTCGCGCCGCGTGCACATCCACAGCGGCTGTCCGTCGGCGAGCGCGAGACGGCGCCGCCGCGCGAAGCCGTGCCGCGCGAGCAGGTCGGCGATCCGCGCGTGTCCGGCCGGTACGGCGCAGCCGATCGCTTCGGTACGCGGATCGTCGAGAAACAGGTAATGGACGACGCTCGGCAGCCACGCGGCGATGCAGTGCGCGCCGCGCCAGCGCGACTCGCCGACCAGCATCCGCAGCGCGCGGTCGTAGTCGCGCGCGGCGACGTGCGGCGCGAGCGCATCCTCTTTCAGCCATACCGCTTCGAAATACGCGAACGGCTCGCCGTCGAAGCAGCCGACGAGCGGCGTCACGTGCGGCTCGAAGTCGGCCGCCGTACCGGGCTGCGCGCCGGGCCAGCCGTCGCGCACGCGCGGCGTGTCGAACCAGCGCGCGATGCGCGCGGGATCATCGGCCGGCTGCCAGCCGCGCAGCGTGAAACGCACGCCGAGCGCCGGCACGTCGCGCGCATAGACCTCGGCGCGCGGCGCGGGCGGACGGCGCGGATGGCGCCGCCCGTCGGTCAGCGTCGGCAGCGTCGCGCACGGCGGCCGTGCCTCGACGAGCCAGAGATCGGCCTGCTGCGCCCACCCTTCGCGCATGCATTGGCCGCCGTCGCCGAGCACGCCGCTCGCGCGCAGCGCATCGAGCGCGACCGCGGGCCATGCGGCCGCGTCGAGACGGACCGACGTGCGCGCGACGTCGACCGCGAACGCCGCCGCGAGCGCGGCGAGCACCGCCCGCCGCTGCTCGGCCGGCGCCGCGCGATGGTTGTATGCGACGAGGCGCAGCGCGCCGTCGTCCGTCAGCTGGGCGCGCAGCAGCTGCGCGCCGATGCCGTCGCCGTGCGAGACGCGAATCTCGGCACCGTCGCGTGCCGCACACAGTTCGTTCGCGAACGTCAGTCGGCAGGTATCGGGCACCGTGTATCCGTCCGCGCGCACTTCAGCCAGCATGGCGAGCCTCCCGATATGCGTCGGCGTGCGCGCGTGCGTCGAGCCGCGCGCCGAGCGCGGCGAGCGTCGGCACGGCGAACACGTCGTCGATCGTCAGCGCGTGGCCCGCGCGGCACGCGGCATCGACGAAGCGCACGACGTCGAACGACGTCGCGCCCGCCTCGAACAGGTCCGCGTCGGGCGCCGGCGCGGCGGTCGCGAACGTGTCGGACCACAGCGCGGCGAGCGCGGCGGCCGTGCGCGACGCGCGCGCCCGTGCATCGGCGTCGTCGCCTCTCGCGGCGCGCACGGGCGCCGCAGCGACGTGCGCGTCGGGCGCGCCGAGTACCGTGTCGGCCGCATGCGCGAAACGTGCGACTTCGTCGTGATAGCGCGCGACGAGTGCCTCGACGAAGCGGCCGTCGAGCAATTCGTCGGCATACGAGAACGCCGCGCCGACGCGCCCGTCCGGATGCTCGACGACGTCCAGTTCGAGCGTGAACACGACGCGATGCCGCACGTCGTCGAACGCGGCGACCGACAGCCCGGCCCAGTCGCGTGCGGCCGCACCGGTCGGGCGCAGATAGTTGAACATCACCTGGAACAGCGGATTCGCATCGGCCGCGCGCGGTGCGCGCAGCGCGGCGACCACGTCGGCAAACGGCACGTCGGCACGCGCATAGGCGGCCAGCGCGGTGTCGCGCACCTGCGCGAGCACGTCCGCGCGGCGCGCGGTCGCATCAAGCCGCGTCCGCACGACGACCGCATTGATGAACAGCCCGAGCGCGTCGCGCGCCGCGTCGCCCGTCAGCTCGCGCGTCGATGCGAGCACGCCGACCGGCTGGTCGCCCGCGCCCGTCACGCGGAACAGCGCGGCGTTCAGCGCCGCGTGCAGCAGCATCGGCAGCGTCGCGTGCGCGGCCGATGCCGCGTCGCGCGCCGCGCGGATCAGCGCGCCATCGAATTCGAATGCGAGGCGCGCGGCGCGCCATTGCGGAACCGCCGGCGCGTCCGCACGCTGCGGCAGGATGCGTGCCGGCAGGCCGGCGAGCGCGTGGCGCCAGTCGTCGACGCGCCCCGCCGCAGCCGGCGCCGGCAACACGAACGGTGCCGGCTTGCCGGTCGGCGCAGCGTTGCCGCGCACGTGCGCGACGTAGCGCGTGCGCACCGCGTCGAGCCACAGCTCGATCGATTCGCCGTCGGACACGATGTGGTGAATCGCGATCGACAAGACGTGATCGTCGGCGCCGAGCCGCAACAGGCGCGCGCGCCAGAGCGGCGCATCGGCCGCGAGATCGAACGGCGCGAGCGCATCGTCGTCGGTCAGCGCCACCGCGCGCGCATGTGCGTCGTCGTGCCCGGACAGATCGACGACCGGCAGCGCGAACGGCGTCGCGTCGACGATCCGCTGCCCCGGCAGCGCGTGCGCGCGCGGCACGATGCGCACGCGCAGCGCCGGATGAACGGCTGCCGCGTCGGACAACGCCGCGCGCAGCGCGTCGACGTCGAGCGGGCCGCGCACGCGCAGCGCGACCGGAATGTTGTAGGCGGCGCTCTCCGGCTGCGCGCGCCAGAGGAACCACAGCGCGAGCTGTGCGGGCGACAGCGGCCATACGCCGCACGCATCGGCTTGTGCGACCGCGACGCGCGGGGCCGCGGCGTCCGCGTGCGCGGCACGCGGCGCGGCCGCGACCTGCCGTGCGTATTGCGCGAGCAGCGGCGCCTCGAACAGCGCTCGCACCGGCACGTCGCGACCGAGCCGTTCGGCCACGCGCGTCGCGACGCGCACGGCCGCGAGCGAATGTCCGCCGAGCTCGAAGAAATGATCGCCGCGGCCGACGCGTTCGACGTTGAGCACGTCGCGCCAGATCGCCGCAAGCGCGGCTTCGTCGCCGTCGTGCGGCGCTTCGTACGCACGCTCGACGCGCACCGGCGCCGGCAGCCGCGCGCGGTCGACCTTGCTGTTCGCGTTGCGCGGCAGTGCGTCGAGTACGATCAGCTGCGCGGGCACCATGTAATCGGGCAGCGTGCGGCGCAGATGCGCGTCGAGCGTCGCGGCGTCGACGGGCTGTGCGGCCGCGCGCGCCTCGGCCGTCAGTTCGACGTAAGCGACGAGCTGCGCCTGCGCGCCCTGCCCGTGCACGATCGCGCACGCTTCGCGGACCGCGTCGTGTGCGGCCAGCTGCGCCTCGATCTCGCCGAGTTCGATCCGCAGCCCGCGCAGCTTCACCTGATGGTCGACGCGGCCGATGAAGTCGAACACGCCGTCCGCGCGGCGCCGCACGAGGTCGCCCGTACGATACAGCCGCGCGCCCGGCGCGCCGTACGGATCGGGCACGAAGCGCTCGGCCGTCAGCGCGGGCCGGTCGAGATAGCCGCGCGCGACGCCGATTCCTTCGCCGCCGAGATAGAGCTCGCCGATCACGCCGACGGGCAGCGGATGCAACCGCGCGTCGAGCACGTGCGCGGTGCGCGCGCCGACCAGCGTGCCGATCGGCAGATAGGCGGCGTCACCGAGCTTCGCGAGATCGTCGCCGGGGCGGAACATCCAGAGCGTCGGCGTGATCACCGTCTCGGTCGGCCCGTAGCCGTTCACGACGCGCACGTTCGGCAGCGCGCGGCGCAGCATCGCGAATGCTTCGCGCGAGGTCGCCTCGCCGCCGACCGTCAGCGAACGCAGTGTGGGCGGCGCACCGTGCGCGAGCGCCCATTCGGCGAGCTGCGCCGCGCAGCCGGGCGGCACGTAGGTCATCGTCACGCCGTCGCGGTTCATCATCGCGCAGGTCTGCGCGGGCGGCCACAGCACGTCGGCCGTCACCGACACCGCCGCGCCCGACATGTACTGCGAAAACCAGCCTTCATGCGCGCCGTCGAAGTTGACCGACTGAAACAGCAGGAACACGTCGTCCTCGCCGGCGCCGTAGCGCTCGGCGATCGCCACGCAATGGCGCGCGAACGACGCGTGATCGACGATCACACCCTTCGGCTTGCCCGTCGACCCCGACGTGTAGATCGCGTACGCCGCGTGGCCGGGCAGCACGTCGGGCAGCGCGACGTCGGCCGCTTCGTCGAGCGTGTCGATGCGATCCGCGCGCCATACGCGCAACGCAGGCGCCTCGGGCAACGACGCGACGCTCGCGCCGTCGGTCAGCACGTGCGCGATGCGCGCATCGTCGACGATCTGCGCAAGCCGTTCGCGCGGATGCGCCGGATCGAGCGGCACGAACGCGGCGCCCGACTTCAGCACCGCGATCAGCGCGACGAGCAGATCGACCGAGCGCTGCAGCGCGACGCCGACACGCATTTCGGGCCGCACGCCGGCCGCGACGAGGCGCCGCGCGAGCCGTGCGGCGCGTGCGTCGACCTCACCGCGCGTCAGCGCACGATCGATGTCGGCGACGCCGCGCGCGTGCGGCCGCGCCCGTGCATGGGCGGCGATGCGCGCGTGCACGGGCACGAACGGTTCGGCCTCGGCCGCACCGGCCGGCGCATTCCACGCGGCAAGCTGCGCGCGCTCGTCGGCCGGCAGCCAGTCCAGATCGCCGACCGGCGTGTCGGGCCGCGCGAGCGCATCGCGCAGCAGCGTGACGAAACGGCCGGCGAGCCGCGCGATCGCATCGGCCTCGAACAGGTCGAGTGCATAGACAAATGCGGCGTCGAACGTGCCGTCGGGCGTCGCTTCAATCGCGAGCGTCAGGTCGAATTTCGCCGACGGCGTGCCGGACGGCAGCAGCGCGGCCGACGCGGCGCCGAACGCCGGCAGCGCGCGGCGCTCGCCGTACGCGGCCATCACCTGGAACAGCGGATGATGGCTCGCGCTGCGCGGCACGCCGAGTGCGTCGACGACCTGCTCGAACGGCACGTCCTGATGCATTTGCGCGTCGACGAGCGCGCGTTGCGTGCGCGCGACCAGCGACGCGAAATCGCGATGGGCCGGCACGTCGACGTCGATCGCGAGCGTGTTGACGAAAAAACCGATCAGCCCGGCCGTCTCCGCCCGTTCGCGATTCGCGGCCGGCACGCCGACGCAGATCCGCGCCTCGCCGGTCGCGCGCGCGAGCAGCGTGTCGAGTGCGGCGAGCAGCACCGCGAACGGCGTCGCTCCCGACGCGGCCGCGAACGCGCGCAGCTGCGCGCCGAGCTGCGCGTCGAGCGAGAACGCATGCCGCGCACCGAGCGCGCTGCGGCGCGCCGGCCGTGCACGCGCGCCGGGCAATGTGAGCACGCCGCGCTGCGCGTCGAGCCGCTCACGCCAGAACGCGAGCTGACGATCGCGCTCGCCGGCGTCGAGCCAGCGGCGCTGCCACAGCGCGTAGTCGGCATACTGGATCGGCAGCGGTGCGAGCGACACCGGCCGGTCGTCCGCATAGGCGCGATAGAACGCCGCGAGTTCGTCGAGCATGACGCCCGAGGACCAGCCGTCGGACACGATGTGATGGACGGTCAGCGCGAGCCAGTGCCGCGTCGCGTCGAAACGCAGCAGATGCGCGCGCACGAGCGGTGCCGCGCCGAGATCGAACGGTTCGGCTTCGTCGGCCGCCGCGACGTCGTGCGCACGGGCGTCGCGCTGCGCGGGCGGCAGCGCCTCGAGATCGGTTTCGCGCCACGGGCAACGCAATGGCGGATGAATCGTCTGCGCGACGCCGTCGGCCGTTTCGTCGAACGTCGTGCGCAGCGCCTCGTGACGTGCGATCAGCGCATCGCATGCCGCACGCAGCGCGTGGGGATCGAGCGGCCCCGTCAGCGCGAGCCGCTCGGTGATGTGATACGCCTGCGGCGCATCGATCAGCCGTGCGTGCAGCCACAACCGCGTTTGCGCGAACGACGCCGGCACGCGGTCGCTGCGCGGCGTGCGCGGCGGAATCGGCAGCACGCGAAAATCGATGCCGGCCGCGCCGAGCTTGTCGATGAACACCGCGCGCTGCGCGTCCGGCAATTGCGCGAACCGCGTCGCGAGCGCGAGCCAGTCGGGTTGAACCTTCGTCATCCGTCGTCCTTATTGGGTTTCGAGTTCGCCGAGCAGCGCGTTGATCGTGCTCGCCGCGTCGGTCGCGCCGCGCGCCGCGCAGGCCTCGTCGATCGCCGCGGCGCAGCGCGCGAGCGTGCGCGCGTCGAACAGCGTGCGCAGCGGCAGCGCGATGCCCCAGTGCAGATTGGCCTGCGCATGCGCGTGCGTCGCGAGCAGCGAGTGGCCGCCGAGCAGGAAGAAGTCGTCGTCGCGGCCGATCGCGTCCACGTGCAGCACGCGCTGCCAGATCTCGGCGAGCGCGCGCTCGGTATCGGTCGCGAGCGCGACCGCGGCGGCCGGCGCACGCACCGGCGCCGGCAACGCGTGGCGATCGCACTTGCCGTTCGGCGTGACCGGCAGCGCGTCCAGTTCGATCAGCTGGGCGGGCACCATGTAGGCGGGCAACTGCGCGCGCAGCGTCTCGAGCAGCGCCGCGCGATCGAGCGCGGCGCCGTCGCCGCGCGCGACGTAGCCGATCAGCTGCTCGTCGCGCACGACCACGACCGCGTCGTGCACGCCGGGCGCCGCACGCAGCAGCGCCTCGATCTCGCCCGGTTCGATCCGCTGGCCGCGCAGCTTCACCTGCGTGTCGACGCGGCCCAGGTAGTCGAGTGCGCCGTCCGCGCGGCGCCGTGCGAGGTCGCCCGTGCGGTACATGCGCTCGCCCGGCACGAACGGATCGGGCACGAAACGCTCGGCGGTCAGCGCGGGCCGGCCGAGATAGCCGCGCGCGAGCCCCGCGCCGGACAGATACAGCTCGCCGATCGCCCCGGGCGGCACCGGCTGCCATGCGGCGTCGAGTACGTGCAGCCGCAGGTTCGCGATCGGATGCCCGATCGGCACGGCGGCCGCGCGCGCGTCGACCGCGCCGCAGGTCCAGTGCGAGACGTCGATCGCGGCTTCGGTCGGCCCGTACAGATTGACGAGCGTCGCGTTCGGCAGCAGCCGCGCCATGCGCGCGACGAGCTCCGGTGCGAGCGCCTCGCCGCTCGCCACGATCAGCCGCACGCTCGCGCACTGCGCGGCGGCCGAAAAATCGTCGAGATAGGCGGCGAAGGCGGCGAGCATCGACGGCACGAAGTGCAGCACCGTCACGCGATGCGCGGCGATCGCGGCACAGAGCCGCGCCGGATCGCGATGGTCTCCGGGCGCCGCGATCGCGAGCTTCGCGCCCACCGCGAGCGGCCACACGAACTCCCATACCGACACGTCGAAGCCGAACGGCGTCTTGTGCAGCACGACGTCGTCGCGCGTGAGCCCATAGGCGTGCTGCATCCACGCGATCCGGTTGGCGAGCGCGCCGTGCGTGTTGCCCGCGCCTTTCGGACGGCCGGTCGAACCCGACGTGTAGATCAGATACGCGAGCTGCGCGTCGTCGACGTCCGCCGCCCGCTCGTCGGTGTCGGCGACCGCGTCGTCGTCGAGCAGATCGGCGAGCGTCAGCCATTGCGTCGAGGCGCGCTCGCCGAGCGCGGCGTCGACCTGCGCGCGCAGATGCGGCTGCGTGATCGCGACGGTCGGCTGCGCATCGCGCAGCAGATACGCGATGCGCTCGGCCGGATAGTCGGGGTCGATCGGCAGATAGGCGGCGCCCGCCTTCAGCACGCCGACGAGCGCGATCACCATGTCGAACGAGCGCTCGACGCACAGCGCGACCGGCGTATCGGGCCGCACGCCGCGCCGGCGCAGCGCGGCCGCGACACGCGAGGTGCGGCGATCGAGTTCGCGATAGCCGATCTGCCGGATCGTGCCGTGCGCGTCCGCCAGTTCGAGTGCGACCGCATCGGGCGTCGCGCGTGCGGCGTCGGCGAACTGCCGGTGCAGCGGCTGTCGTTGCGCGTCGGGCCAGGTGCGCGCGGTGTCGTGCATGCGCGTCAGCGCGTCGCGCGCGGCCTCGTCGGCAATCGACAGCATGCCGAGCGGCGCGTCCGGCATGCGTGCGAGTGCGTCGAGCGCGCACGCGAAGGCGCGATGCCAGGTTTCGACCTGCGATGCGTCGATGCGCGCGGTGTCGTAGCCGTAGTCGATCGTCAGCGTGCTGCCGGTTTCGATGACGAGCGTCAGCGCGAAATCGGTCGCCTCGATGCTGCGCACGTCGGTCAGCGCAAGCGCACGCGGATCGGCATCGCCGGCGCGCTCGTCGACCGGGTAGTTTTCGAAGACGACGAGCGTATCGAACAGTGCGCCGCCCGCACCGCGCGCCCAGCGCTGAATGTCGGCAAGCGGCGTGTGCGCGTGCTCGGCGGCCGCCGCGTTGTCGCGTTGCAGCGCCTGCAGCCAATCCGACGCGCGCCGCTGCGGCGCCGGCGCCGTGATGACCGGCACCGTATTGATGAAGAGACCGAGTACCGCGTCGACGTCCGGCAATGCGTCCGGACGGCCGGCCACCGTCGCGCCGAACGCGACGGCAGGCTGATGCGTCATGCGCTGCAGCGCGAGCGCCCATGCGCCCTGCACCAGCGTGTTGACCGTCAGCTTCAGTGCGCGTGCCGTCTGCGCGACGCGCGCGAAGGCCGGCGCGTCGATCGTCGCGCGCCACGTGACGACGCGCGCATCCGCACGGTCGGCCGTGCGTTCGGCGATCAGCGTCGGCGCATCGAGCCGCGCGAGCCGTTCGGTCCAGAAGCGTTCGTCGGCGTCGCGGTCGCGCGTGCCGAGCCACGCGATGAAGTCGCGATAGCGCAGCGCCGGACGCGGCGCGAACGGCGACACCGCATCGGGGTCGCGATAGTCGCGCAGCACATCGGCGAGCAGACGCGCCGTGCTCCAGCCGTCGAGCAGCACGTGATGGCGCGTCCATACGATGCGCCACGCGTCGTCCGTCACGCGAATCAGCGTGAGCCGCATCAGCGGCGGCTCGCGCCAGTCGAAGCCGCGTGCGCGATCGGCCGCGAGCCACGCGTCGAAATCCGCGTCGAGCGTCACGCCGCGCGCGCGCCAGTCGAGCTGTTCGACCGGCATCTGCGCATGACGATGCACGCATTGCAGCGGCGCCGCTTCGTCCGGCATCACGCTCGTGCGCAGGATGTCGTGCCGCTCGATCGACGCATCGAAGGCGCGCACGAGCCGCGCCGGATCGAGCGCGGTGGCCGTCGCGACGAGCTGGTTCACGTAGCTCGCGTGGCCGGGCGCGAACAGCGCATGAAACAGGATGCCCTGCTGCATCGGCGAGAGCGGATAGACGTCGTCGATCGTGCGCCAGTCGAGCGGCGTGCGCTCGATCGCGGCCTGCGTGAGACCGGCTGCGCGCGCCAGCGGAAAATCGCCCGGCGTCGCACCGCCGCCGCGTCGGGCGATGCGTGCCGCGCATGCGTCGACGAGCTCGCGCAGCGCGGCCGCAAAGCGCTCGGCCAGCGCATCGATCGTCGCGCGCTCGAACTGTGGTGCGCCATAAACCCAATGCAGCTTCAGCGTGCGCGCGCCGTCCGGCTGCGCGTCGAGGTACGCGTGGATCGCGAGCAGATTGCCGAGCGGGCCGTGCGGATCGCGCTCGATACCGGCGCCGCCGACGCGCGGCACGAGCGTCGCATCGCGCGGTGCGTCGAACTGCCCGAGATAGTTGAACGTGACGCGCGGCCGCGGCACCGCGGCCAGCGCCGCGCGCGTGCGCGGATCGCCGTAGTGCGCGAGCACGCCGAAGCCGAGCCCCTTGTGCGGCACCGCGCGCAGCGTGTCCTTCACCGCGCAGAGCGTGTCGCGCGCGCTCGCCGCGACGGGAAGCGCGACCGGATAGTGGCTCGTCAGCCAGCCGACCGTGCGGCTCGCGTCCGCATCGTCGAACAGCGCCTCGCGCCCGTGCCCTTCGAGTTCGACGCGACACGACGACGCGCCGCGCGAGCCGGCCAGCGCGATCGCAAGCGCCGCGCACAGCAGCTCGATCGTCTGCGTGCGGTAAGCCGCGTGCGCGTCGGTGAGCGCGGCGCGCGTCAGCGCCGCGTCGATCGTCTGCACGACGACGGCCGCGTCGGCATTCGTCGCACGCGCGTCGGGCCGGTCGGGCTCGAGTTCGTCGCCTTGCGCGGCGGCGGCCCAGTAGGCGGTTTCAGCCGCGAACGGCGACGCCGGATCGGTCGCGGCACGCGCGAGGCGCGCGGCCCAGGCACCGGCGCACAGGCCCGGCGCCGACAGCCGCGCCGGCATGCGCTCGCAGGCGGCACGGTAGGCGGCATCGAGATCGTCGAGCACGATGCGCCACGACACGCCGTCGACGATCAGATGATGAATCGCCAGATACAGCCGCGTCGCCCCGTCCGGCAACCGCGCCGCGCAGGCGCAGGCGAGCGGGCCGCGCGCGAGATCGAGGCGGCGCTGCAGCGCATCGAAGCGCGCGAGCGCGTCGGCTTCGTCGTGCGCGACGACCTCGACGAACGGCAGCGCCTCGTACGGCTTCGCCGCGTCGGTCGCATGCCACGTGCCGTCCGCGCCGCGCGCGAAACGCTGGCGAAACGCCGCGTGGTGCGTGAGCACCGTATCGAACGCGCGCGCGAATGCGTCGGCATCGAACGGCCCGCGCACGTCGAACGCGACCGACTGGTTCCAGTGGCCGCGATTCGGCACGTCGAGCGCGAAAAAGCGGTGCTGCGCGGGCGTGAGCGTCCGGATCTCGGCGCCGACGGACGACGCAGGCTCGGCGGCCGGCTGCGACGTCGCGGCGTCGTCGATCTTCGCAACGCGCGCGAGTTCGGCGACCGTCGGGCCGTCGAACAGCTGTTTCGGCGTGAAGCGCACGCCGCGCTTGCGTGCGCGCGCAATCACCTGCAGCACGAGAATCGAATCGCCGCCGAGCTCGAAGAAGTTGTCGTGGCGGCCGACGCGCGGCGCTTTCAGCACGGCCTGCCATACCTCGGCGAGCACCGTTTCGGCGAGCCCTTGCGGCGCATCGCCCGCTGCGCTCTCGACCGGTCGCGCCGCCAGCTCGCGCAGCGCCGCGCGGTCGATCTTGCCGTTCGCGGTGACGGGCAGACGCGCAAGCGCGATGCACTGCGCAGGCACCATGTAGTCGGGCAGCGTCGCGGCGAGCGCCGTGCGCAGCGCCGCTTCGTCGAATGCGGCACCGTCGCGCGGGACGACGAAGGTCGCGAGCCGCAGCCGGCCGTCGTGTTCGATCGCGAGCGTTTCGGCCTGCGCGATCGGGCCGGCCGCACGCACGGCCGCGCTGACTTCGCCGGGCTCGACGCGGTAGCCGCGAATCTTCACCTGGTCGTCGATCCGGCCGAGGAACACGATGCGGCCGTCGGTGCCGAGCCGCACGCGGTCGCCCGTGCGATAGAGCCGCGCACCGGCTGTGAACGGATCGGGCACGAAGCGCTCGGCCGTCTGCGCGGGCCGGTTCAGATAGCCGCGCGCGACGCCCGGCCCGCCGAGATGGAGTTCGCCCGTCGCACCGGGCGGCACGCAGGCGCCGAACGCATCGAGCACGAGCGCGCGTGCATTCGGCAGCGGCATGCCGAGCGGTACGCCGGCCGCCGGATCGCGCGCGTCGGCGGCGATCGACGCCGTGTCGCACGCGAGCGCGCCGACCGTCGCTTCGGTCGGCCCGTAATGGTTGATCACGCGGCATGCGGGCGCGAGCGCCGCGACGCGCGCGACGAGCGCCCACGTGAGCGTCTCGCCGCCCGTGACGAGCGCGTGGCGCGGCAGCACGTCGGCCGGTACGCGCGCGTCGAGCAGCGCCTGCAGATGGCTCGGCACGATCTTCAGCACGCCGACCTCGCGGCGGCGCATTTCGTCCGCGAACGCGTCGGGATCGAACGCGCACGATGCGGGCAGCAGATGCAGCGTCCTGCCGCTGCAGAGCGCGCCGAACAGCGTCGTATGACCGAGATCGGCTGCAACCGTCGAGACCATCGCGAACGACGCCTCGGGCGCGAACGCGAGCTCGTCGAGCAGCCCCTGCACGTAATCGGCGAGCGCGCGATGCGATACGACGACGCCCTTCGGCGTGCCGGTCGAACCCGACGTATAAATCAGATACGCGCCCTGCTCCGGATGCGGCGCGACGCGCACGCCGGCTGCCGTCGCAAGCGCTACGTCGTGCGCGAGCGCGTCGACGTCGAGCGGCTGTGCACGCGTCTCGAGCGGCCATGCCGATGTGTTTGCGACGAGCGCGCAGCGCGCACCGCAGTCGGCCGCCGCCGCGGCGAGGCGCGCGGCCGGTTGGGCGGGATCGAGCAGCACGGCGAGCGCGCCGGCCTTCAGCGCGCCGAGCAGCCCGACGACGAAGCGCACCGAGCGCTCGATACAGACGATGACGGGCGCTTCGGCGCACACACCGCGCTGCTGCAACGCGCGGGCGACACGGTTCGACGCATCGTCGAGTTCGGCAAAGCTCAGCGACGACACGGCGTCCGCCACGGCGAGCCGGTGCGGATACGCGGCCGCCTGACGTGCGAACGCGGCGACGACGTCCGCATGCTCGACATGCAGCGCACGGCCGTCGCGCGGCTGCCGCGACGCGGGCGCGCCGTCGCCCGGCAGCGCGGCCGTCGC
This sequence comes from Burkholderia sp. BC1, assembly GCF_052683555.1. NCBI lineage: Bacteria > Pseudomonadati > Pseudomonadota > Betaproteobacteria > Burkholderiales > Burkholderiaceae > Burkholderia > Burkholderia sp. BC1. Next base: position 17,132 of record NZ_JBQYLP010000008.1, on the reverse strand, counting down.
ACATTGCGGATCGCGCACGGCCGACGCAAGCAGCGCCGCATAGCTGTCGAGCCATGCGCGCGCGGTATCCGCGTCGATGCAGTCGGTCGCATAGGCGGCGACGAGTTCGATGCCGCTCGCGTCATCGGTGAAGTCGACCGCGAAATCGAAGCGCGCGGCGAGGTCCGGCCCCGGCGTCGCGACCGCCGTCGCGCCCGGCAGCACGCTGTCGTGCCGCGCGTCGAACTGCTGGGCGAATTTCACACGCAGCCATTCGTCGCCGCGCCGGACCGGCGGCTTCACTGCATCGACGACACGCTCGAACGGCACGTCCTGATGCGCGACCGCTTCGAGCGCGGCGCTGCGCGCGGCGTCGACGAGCGCGCGGAACGGCTGCGCCGGCGCCACGCGTACACGCAGGGCGACGGTGTTCAGGAACAGCCCGAGCAGCGCGCGCGTTTCCGCACGCTGGCGATGCGCGACCGGTACCGCGACGACGACGTCGGTTTCGCCGGTGAGCCGCGCGAGCCATGCGTCGAACGCCGCGAGCAGCACGACGAACACGCTCGCGTGCGCGTCGCGCGCAAGTTGGCGCACGTCGGCCGCGACCGCATCGGGCATACGCACGCTGAGGCGCGCGCCGCGCAGCGTGCGCGTCGCCGGCGGCAGACGGTCGAGCGGCAGCGCGATCGGACCCGGCGCATCGCGCAATGCGCCGCGCCAGTAGTCGAGCTGGCGCTCGGCCTCGCCGTTCGCGAGCATCTCGCGCTGCCACTCCGCGTAGTCGGCGTACTGGATCGGCAGCGCGGGCAGCGACGGCGCGCGGCCCGCTGCATACGCGCGATAGGCGGCCGACAGCTCGTCGAACGCGCAGCGCGAGCTCCAGCCGTCGCTGACCGCGTGATGCGCGGTCAGCAGCAGCCGATGGCGATCGTCGGCGAGCGCGACGAGCGTCGCGCGCACGAGCGGCCCGCGCGCGAGATCGAACGGTGTGCCGGCGTCGCGCTCCGCGAGCCGCGCGGCCTGGGCGTCGCGCGCGGCCGGCGGCAAGCCGCGCAGATCGACGTCGACGATCGTCACGGGCAGCCGCGCATGAATGCGCTGCATCACGATGCCGTCGTCGTTGTCGACGAGCGTCGTGCGCCACGCTTCGTGCCGCTCGATCAGATGGTCGAGCGCGCGCTGCAGCGCGGCACGGTCGAGCGTGCCGTCGATCGTCCAGTGCGCGGCGATGTGGTACGCGGCGCTCGCGTCGCGCGTCTGCGCGAGCACCCAGAAACGTTGCTGCGCGAGCGACGCCGCGCGCTCGACGTGCGCTGCACCGGCACTCGGCGTCGTGCCGCGCGCGGCAATCGCGGCGAGCGGCGCGCCCGTCTCGCGCTCCGCGCCGTCGATCGTGGCGGCGAGCTCCGCGAGCGAGGGATCGGCAAACAGCGTATCGAGCCGCAGGTTCACGCGCATCGACGCGCGAATCGCGGCCTGCAACTGCATCACGGCAAGCGAATCGGCGCCGAGCGACACGAAACGATCGTCGCGCGACGGCGCGGCATCGAGCGCGAGCAGCGTCTGCCACAGCGCGGCGAGCTGCTGCTCGGTCGGCGTGCGCGGCGCGTCGCCGCCCTGCTGCGCGGCACGCGCAGCGGCGATGCGCTCGCGCAGCGCGGCGCGGTCGAGCTTGCCGTTCAGCGTGTACGGCAGTGCGTCGCAGCGCACGAAACGGTGCGGCTGCCACGCGGCCGGCAACTGCGCGGCGACGTGCGCGCCGAGCGCCGCATCGTCGATTGCCGCGCGCAGCGCGATGCATGCGATCAGCCGCGTCGGGCCTGCGCCGGTTTCGGCGATTACCGCGGCATCGGCCACCGCCGGATGCGCGCGCAGGCAGGCGGCGATTTCCGCCGGTTCGACACGTACGCCGCGCACCTGGACCTGATCGTCGACGCGGCCGATGTAGTCGAAGGCGCCGTCGTCGCGAAGACGCACGAGATCGCCGGTGCGGTATACGCGCGCGCCGGGCGCGCCGTCCGCGTCCGGCACGAAGCGCTCGGCGGTCAGCGCAGGCCGCCCGTGGTAGCCGCGCGCGACGCACAGGCCGCCGAGCAGCAGCTCGCCGGCGTCGGCCGCGGCGTCGCTGCGGTCGATGCGCGCGACGCGCGGGCCGATCGGGCGCCCGATCGGCAGCGCTGCATACGCATCGTCCGCGTTCAGCACCGGCGTCTCGCCCGGCTCGACCGGCCACAGCATCGGCGAAATCACGGCCTCGGTCGGCCCGTAGCCGTTCACGAGCCGCACCGCAGGAAACGTGCGGCGCACGAATTCGAATGCCTGCTGCGGCAGCGCTTCGCCGCCGAACGCGAGCACGCGCAGCGCGGGCGGCACGCCGTCGCGCGCGGCGACGTTCGCGAATTCGCGCAGATACGCAGGCGGAAACGCAGCAACGCTGATCGCGTCGCGCACCATCAGGGCATGCGCGGCGTCCGGCGCGAACGGCTGCGGCGCCGCGATCGTCACGCTGGCGCCGAGCGCGAGCGGCGCGAGCCAGCATTCGTGCGCGGCGTCGAAATTGACCGACGCGAAATGCAGCAGCCGATCGTCCGCGCGGATCGGCAGCGCGGCCGCGAGCGCGTCGCAGTGCGCGGCAAGTGGCCCGTGTTCGACGACGACCGCCTTCGGCGTGCCGGTCGAACCGGACGTATAGATCATGTACGCGGCCGAGCGCGCATGCACGGCCACGCACGGGCCTTCCGATACGCCCGCTGCGCCGGCGTGTGCGGCGGCGGCCATCGCGTCGGCGACGTCGAACGCGTGCTCGAACGGCGTGCGCAGCGCCGCGCGCCCGGCTGCATCGACGATCCCGTAGCGCAGCTGCGCGTCGCCGACGATCCAGTCGAGCCGGGCGGCCGGATGGCGCGGATCGAGCGGCACGAATACGCCGCCCGCCTTCAGCACCGCGAGCAGCGCGACGAACAGCTCGCACGAGCGCTCGACACAGACGCCGACGCGCACTTCGGCGCCGACGCCGGCTGCACGCAGCTGCTGCGCGAGCCGCGATGCGCACGCATCGAGCGCGCCGCGCGACAGGCGCAGATCGTTCTGGAAAGGCGCCGCGAGCGCGGGCGCATCGGGCGCCTGCTGCGCCAGTTCGCGGATTCGGTGGTGCAACGCAGTCGGGAAACTCGTCATGGCGTGAAGTCCTTCGGTCCGGCCGCTTCGGCCAAGTCTCGGGGCCGCTTCGGGCGGCTTCACTGGTGTGACGAACGACGCGCGCGATTTTTTACCTTTTCGTATCGACACCCGTTTCGCATAGGGCAGCGCCGCAGCATTGCTAAAGATTTGCCGCGCTCGTTCGTCTATCAGGAAGGACAGCGCGGACACCGCCCGGCGCGGCCGACGCGTTCGCGCCGGTTTCGACGCCATTGCGTCCGCCGTCCGCCGTCCGCTGTCCGTTTCCCCTGTTTCCCTTGACCGACGTTGCCGATGACCGCCGCCCACGAGCCCACTTCCCCGCCGTCTCCCGATGCCGCGCCCGCCCGCCCCGCGACGCGCCTGATCCTCGCGCTGCTGCGCGAAAGCCGTGCGTCGTTCGCGCTCGCGCTCGTCGCCTGCGTGCTGAACGGCATCGCGAGCGTGCTGCTCGTCGCGACGCTGAACCGTGCGCTCGCGCAGCCCGACGCGGCCGACGCCGCGCTCGCATGGCGTTTCGCGCTGTGCGCGGTGATCGCGCTCGTCACGCGGATCGTGTCGGGCACGCTGTTCGCACGGCTGTCGCAGGACACGATGGCGCGGCTGCGCGTGCATCTGGCGCGCCGCGTCGGCGCGGCCGAGCTGCGCGACATCGAGCGGATCGGCGCGGCACCCGTGCAGTCGGTGCTGACCGACGACGCGACGAACGTGTCGATGCTGTTTTTCGCGCTGCCGAACCTCGTGATGCACGGCTCGATCGTGTTCGGCTGCCTCGGCTACCTCGCCTGGCTGTCGTGGCCCGTCTGTCTGCTCGCGCTCGCGGCGATCGTCGCCGGCTCGCTCGGCTATCACACCGGCGACCGCCGCGCGATCGCGTCGCTCGAAGCGGCCGGTCGTGCGCAGGACCGCCTGTTCGGCTATCTCGGCGCGCTGTTCTCCGGCGCGAAGGAACTGAAGCTGCACGATGCGCGCGCGCGCCAGTTCGTCGACGGCCAGCTCGGCGCCGCGATCGGCGAAGTGCGCGATCATCGGCGCCGCGCGTTCAGCGCGTATGCGGTCGGCGTCGGCTGGATCATCTTCCTGTTCTATGCGTTTCTCGGCGTCGCGTCGTTCTGGCCGGCGCTCGGCGTGCACGCGGACCCGGCCGCCGCGGCCGGCTACGTCGTCGTGTTCCTGTTCATGCTCGTGCCGCTCGACGGGCTGCTGAACAATCTGCCGACCGTCAATGCCGCGCGCGTGTCGCTTGCGCGCATCGAAGGCGTCATGGCGGAATTCGGCGCACTGCGCACGGTGCCGCCGGCGAGCGAGGCGCCCGACGTGCCGCCGGCCGGCGCAATCGCCCTGCGCGGCGTCACGCACGCGTACTTCCACGAACGCGACGAACGGATGTTCCGGATCGGACCGGTCGACCTGACGATCCGCCCCGGCGAGCTCGTATTCATCGTCGGCGGCAACGGCAGCGGCAAGACGACGCTCGCGAAAGTGCTGACGGGCCTGTACGAGCCCGAAGAAGGCATGATCGAAGTCGACGGCCGCACGATCGGCTGGCGCGAGCGCGCGGCCTACCGGCAGCGCTTCAGCGCGGTGTTCAACGATTTCCATCTGTTCGATGCGCTGATCGGCATCGTCGATCCGGACGATCCCGACCGCGCGCAGGCCGACGCGCGCGCGAACGCGCTGATCGCGAAGCTCGCGCTCGACCACAAGGTGCAGGTCGTCGACGGCGCGTTTTCGACGCGCGCGCTGTCGACCGGCCAGCGCAAGCGGCTCGCGCTCGTCGTCGCCTATCTCGAGGATCGGCCGTTCTACCTGTTCGACGAATGGGCGGCCGATCAGGATCCGGCCTTCAAGGCCGTGTTCTACGAGCAACTGCTGCCCGAGCTGCGTGCGCGCGGCAAGGCCGTGATCGTCATCACGCACGACGATCGCTATTTCGGGCTCGCCGACCGCTTGCTGAAGCTCGAGAACGGACGGATCGTCAGCGATACGTCGCCGGCACGCACGCGCGCGCACGACGGCGTCGATGCGCTGAGCACGTAAACGCAAGGCGCCGGCCTGTCGCGATCGCGACGGCCGGCGCCTCTGTCAACGACCGATGAAAGAGAACGACGCGACGAAACGCGCTCAGCGCACGGCCGGCAGCGTCAGCATCGTATCGGTCATCACGTCGGCGAGTTTCAGCGCCGACATCGGGCCGCCGAAGCCCCAGATATTGCGCTCGATCATCGCGATCCGATGCTCGCGCCATGCCGGCACGAAACGCCACACCGGCGAATCGAGCTTCGCGGACAGCGGCACGTCGAGCGCGGTCGCGGTCACGAACAGGATCGCCAGATCGCGCTGCGTGAGCAGATCGGCCGACGTCACGTAGATCGTCCCGTCGCGTGTCGGCTTTTTCGGCCACGGGACGAGACCGAGCGCACGCGCGAGCCCGGCCGCGGTACTGTTGCCGGTATAGGCCCAGTAGCGGTCCGGCAGGCCGAGCTCCTGCAGCAGCGCGATCCGCTCGCCCGCGCGGCCGGCCGCCGACAGACGTGCCGCGTTGCGCGCGAGTCCTGCGTCGAGTTGCGCTTCGACCGCGCGCGCACGCGCGTCGCGACCTGTCACCGTGCCGATCGTCCTGAAGATCTGCCGCATCCAGTCGAGCTGCGTGACCGGCACGCCGCCTTCCGACACGTTCGGGCTGAACTGGAACAGGATCGTCGGCGCGATGCGGTCGAGCGCGTCGAAGATCGGCGCATGCCGGAAGCCGACGCCGATGATCAGGTCGGGCCTGACGGCCGCGATCGCCTCGAGGCCGGGCTCCTGCCGCGACCCGATGTCGGTCACGTGCGCGATACGCGCGCTCTCGTAGCCGAGCCAGCCCGGATAGAACGCCGTGTCGGCCATTCCGACCGGGATCAGATCGAGCGCGACGACGCTTTCCGCGAACATGAAGTCGAGCGCGACCACGCGCTGCGGCCGCACGGGCATCGTCGCGCTCGCCTGCGACACGACCGGATTGCCGGCGAGCGACAGCGCGCGGCGCGATGCGGGCGGCGCATCGGCCGCCATCGCAGGCGCACCGAAAACGCCGAATCCACCGAACGCAGCGAACGCGCCGCAGCACGCGCTGGCGGCGAGTTGCGCGAGCGCGCGTCGGCGCCCCGCGTCCGTCACCGGATCGCGTCCTGCTCGGCCAGCGCCGCGTCGTCCATCGTCAGCAGCAGAGGACAGCTTCCACACAGTTGCGTTTCTCCAGGAATCTCATAGCGCAGGCAGCACACGCGGCGCGCGCGAAACGGCGTCGGCAGCAACGGCGAGCGCGGCACCACGTCGCGCACCGGCAGCCGCAGCGGATTCGGTTCGCCGTCGACACACGTCGCGCCGAACAGCCATTCGGCATCGCGCGCGCGATCGACCGCGCACGGCAGCGTCCGGTAACGATCGAACAGGAAGTCGAGCAGATTGCCCGCGTTGCTCCAGAGCACGCGCTGCGTGACGCCGCCGATGCCGGCGAGCAGCGCGATCGTGGCACGCAGATGCGCGACGAGCCCCGCATGCCGGCGCGCCGGTTCGTCGCACGGCGCACCGAGCGCGTCCGCTGCGAAATACAGCGCGGCGGGCATCCCGTCGTCGAGCGCGACGAAGGTGCGCTCGGGCGTCATGTCGAGCGGCCGGCCGAGCGTCAGCGCGGCAACGACGCCGGCCGGCACCGCGCGGCCGAAATAGTATTTGCTCCACTGCGACACGAGCGCGCGCGTATGGCGCGCCGGGTCGCCGCCGTAATGACGGACCATCGCGTCGACGATCGCGTCGCGGTGTTCGGGCAGCGCGGTGACCGGTACGATCCGGCGGCCGCCGCACTGCGCGTCGTCCGGCATGCCGAGCCACACGACGTCGAGATGCGCTGCGAACGGCTCGGGCGCGAAGGTCGAGAAGCGCGTCGCGCGTGCGCCGTCGCGCTGCCCGGTCATCGCGCCGCGCGCCGCGCGCGGCGCGCCTCGAGAATCAGCAGCCCGAGCAGGTACGGCGCGCCGATCAGGGCGGTCAGCACGCCGGCCGGCACTTCGCGCGGCGCGACGAGCGTGCGCGCCGCGAGATCGGCGGCGGCGAGAATCAGCGCACCGCACGCGGCCGCGAGCCACAGCCGCGTGCGATGACGGCGCGCGCCGAGCATCGTCGCGACGTGCGGCGCCATCAGTCCGATGAAGCCGATCGGCCCGACCGCCGCGACGGCCGCACACGCGGCGAGCGTCGCAATCGTCAGCGCGAGCGGCCGCAGCATCGCGACCGGCAGGCCGAGCGCGGCAGCCTGGTCGTCGCCGAGCGCAAGCATGTCGAGCGGCTTCGCGAGCCACGCGAAGACAGGCACCGCGAGCACGCACCACGGCACGAGCATCGACACCTCGCCCCAGCTACGGCCGTACGTGCCGCCGACGAGCCAGACGACGAAGCGCGCCGGCTGCACGCTTTCCTGTGTGATCAGCCATTGCGCGAGCGTGGTCCACAGCGCGCCCGTCACGATGCCGGTCAGCGCGACCGCGAGCGGCGCATAGCGATGGCGATGATTGAGCGCGAGCGTGATCGCGAGCGACAGGCCGCCGCCGATCAGCGCGGCGGCCGCGAGCCCGACGTGGCCGATCAGCGGCCACGCGGACAGCGCGAACAGCGTGACGAGCCCCGCGCCCTGCGTGACGCCGAGCACTTCCGGCCCCGCGAGGGGATTGCGCACGACGCTCTGCATCGCGACGCCGCTCACCGCGAGCAGCGCGCCGGCGAGCAGCGCGCACAGCAGCCGCGGCATGCGCAGATCGAGCAGCATGCGCGCGAGCGGATCGTGCCCGGACAACGCGGCGAACCAGCGCGCGGGCGCCAGCCATTCGGGCCCGGACGACACGCCGACGTATACGACGACGAGCGCGACCGCGGCGAACAGCGCGGAGCGCAGCGGCCAGCCGAGCCGTTCGAGCCAGCCGACGATGCGCGTCGACCGGCCGCCGGCCGCGCGCTCGGGCTGCCCATGCAGCACGCCCGACCACGCGGCGCCGCGCCGGATCATCATCAGCATCAGCGGCGTGCCGACCAGCGCGATCGCGACGCCGGTCGACAGCGTCGCATCGAGTCCCGACGCGAGCACCGCGCTGTCGGTGACGAGCACGAGCGCTGCGCCGGCGAGTGCGGACAGCGGGACGAGCGCACCGAGCCGCGCCGCGCGCGCACCGCGGATCTGGCGAATCAGGTTCGGCGCGACGAGGCCGACATACGACAGCGGCCCCGCGATGCTGACCGCGACGCTCGTGAACGCGACTGCCACGACCGTCGCGGCGAGCCGCGTCGCGTCGACGCGCACGCCGGCCGCGGCCGCCGCGTCGTCGCCGAGCGCGAGCGGATCGAGCGGCCGCATCACGAACGGCAAGGCGACGAGCGGTGCGACGAGCCAGCGCGCCGCGAGCGCGAGCCCCGCCGCACCGGGCTGATACAGGCTGCCGTTCGCCCACAGCGCGGCGCCCGCGATGTTCTGCTCGAAAAACGCGAGCACGAGCGTCGACAACGCGGCGAACAGCAGCATGCAGACGCTGCCCGCGAGCACGAGGCGTAGCGGCGTCGCGCGCCAGCCGCCGGCCGCCGCGATCGCGCAGGCCGCCGCCGCGAGTCCGCAGACGAACAGCAGCGGCACCGGCGCGATGCCCGCGAGCGCGGGCACGAGCATCGACGCGAGCAGCCCGAGCTGCGCGCCGCCCGTCACGCCGAGCAGGTCCGGCGACGCGAGCGGATTGCGCGTCAGCGATTGGAACAGCGCGCCGGCGATGCCGAGGCAGCCGCCGGCGACGAGCGCGGCCGCGATACGCGGCAAACCGAGATCGAACAGGAACACGTGCGCGAGCGCGGCCGCGTCGCTGCCGGGCGCGGCGCGCCACCAGGTGAGCAGATCGGGTGCGACGCGCATCGCCGCGACGAGCGCGATCAACAGGATCGCGCCGATCGCGATCCGGCCGGCGCTGCGACCGGTTCCGGCGGGCGCGGCAGGCGCGCGCTTGCGTATCGCGACCGTCGTCGTCATGCGAGATCCCGGTCCGACGCGTGCGCGGCCTCGGGCGTGGCGGTCGCCGGGCCGTACGCCGGCACGCACATCGGCGCGCCCGTCTGTGGATGCGCGAGCTTCAGCATGTCGACGCCGAACGCGGCGCGCAGACGTGCGGGCTCGAGCATCGCGTCGGGTGCGCCGTGCGCGACGACGCGGCCTGCGCGCATCAGCACGATCTCGTCGCTGTACGCGGCCGCCTGGTTCAGGTCATGCAGCACCCAGACGATCGTCAGGCCGCGCGTGCGGTTCAGCGTACGCAATGCGTCGAGGATGTCGAGCTGATGATGGATGTCGAGATAGGTCGTCGGCTCGTCGAGCAGCACGATCGACGCCTGCTGCGCGAGCGCCATCGCGATCCACGCGCGCTGCCGCTCGCCGCCGGACAGTGCGCCGACGTCGCGCTCGGCGTCGTCGGCGAGGCCGCTCGTATCGAGCGCCTCGTCGATCGCCGCGTGGTCCGCGCGCGTGAGCCCGCGCAGGAAGCCGCCGTACGCATAGCGTCCGTACGCGACGAGTTCGCGCACCGTGAGCCCCGAAGGAATCTGGTTGAACTGCGCGAGCATCGTCAGCTCGCGCGCGAGCGCGCGGCGGCGAAACGATGCGAGCGGCCGGCCGTTGACTTCGACGTGGCCCGTGCGCGCCGGCTGCAGGCCGGCAAGCGTGCGCAGCAGCGTGCTCTTGCCGCAGCCGTTCGGACCGCACAGCGCGGTCACGCGACCGGCCGCGATCGACAGGTCGAGCCCGTCGATCACGACATGGTCGCGATAGCCGACCGTCAGGCCGCGCGCGGCAAGCGCGGCAGGACGTCCCGTCATCGAGCCTCCGTTCGGTCGCGCGGGACCGTATGGCTTTGCGCCATCGCGACGACGACCTTGCGCGGCCCTTCGAACGGATCGCGCGCATGCGCCGTCAGCATGTTGTCGAGCATCAGCACGTCGCCCGTCTGCCACGGGAACACGATGCGCTGACGATCGAGCACGGCGCGGATCTCGGCGAGCGCATCGGCTTCGAGCGGCGCACCGTCGCCGTAGTACACGTTGCGCGGCACGTTCTCGAGGCCGACCGCATCGACGAGCGCTTCCTGCATGTCGTCGTCGAGCGCGGACAGATGAAACAGGTTCGCCTGGTTGAACCACACGCGATCGCCCGTGCGCGGATGCTGCGCGACGGCCTGACAGCGCTCGCGCGTGCGCAGCAGCCATTCGCCGTCGTCGTCGGTGCGCCAGGCGCATTCGATGCCGCGCGCCGCGCACATCCGCTCGACCGTCGCGCGATCGTCGGTGCCGAACGCCTGCTGCCAGGGCAGATCGAGGCCCTGCCCGAAATTGCGCACGTACAGCAGCTCGCGCCGCTCGAAGCGCGCGACGAGCGCCGGATCGAGCGCGCGGTACACCGCGCGGCTGTCCGCGATCGGCGTGGCCCCGCCCTTCGGCGCGGCGAGCGCGCAATGAAACCAGATCCGCATCGGCCATTCGCACGTATACGACTGCTCGTTGTGCAGCGGAATCGCGCGATGCGGCGGATACTCGGTCGAGGTATAGACGGCGCCCTCGACCTGGCTGCGCGGCGTCGACGCATATTCATAGCCGATCAGCGGATCGCCGAACGACGCCGCAAACCGCTGGAACGCGTCGATCGACGGTACGCGAAACCCCGTGAACAGCACGCCGCCGGCGCGTTCGAGCGTGTCGGCCGCGATGGCGCGCGCGAGCGGCGCGACGTCGTCGATCGACATGCCGTCGTCGCCGCGCGGCGACACGACGGTGGGCAGCCCCGGCTCGATACGCAGATCGTCGAGCGTCGGCAACGAAAGCAAGCTCATGCAACGTCCTCTTCAGATGGCGCGCCGCGTCGCGGCGCCGCGGATCACGATGCGTTCGGCGCGCGCTCGCCGTCCATCGCGCGGCGCAGGCTCGCGGGGCGCATGTCGGTCCAGACGGTTTCGATGTGCGCGAGACAGTCGGCCTTCGCGCCGCGCACGCCGACCTCGCGCCAGCCGGCCGGCACGGGCCGGAACGTCGGCCAGATCGAATACTGTTCTTCGTCGTTGATGACGACCGTATAGACGAGATCGTCGGAGTCGGCGGAAGGCGTCGTGGCTTGCGTCATGATCGGAAATCGCTTGAGACGGTTGAAGGTGCGAAGCGGCGATGCGGCCGCTCCTGTATCGAAGACGAACGGGCCGCGCAATTTTTTACCGGCGGCGCGTGCGGCCGCCGAGAAATACCGGGCACGCGACGCCGCGCTGACAGGCGTCGAGGCACGCCGCGCAGTGGCGCTCGGCGTCGCGCACCATGAAGTGCACGAGCGTCTGCGACACGTTCAGCGCGCGCGCCGCCGTCTGCAAGGTTTCCTCGCGCAGTCGCACCATTTCGAATGCCGCGCGGCTGCGCGCGGGCAGATCGTCGAGCGCGGCCGATACGCGGCGCAGCGTGTCGCGCGTGATCAGCGCGGCTTCGGGCGTCGGCTCCGGCGACGGCACGTCGAAGCCGTCGTCTTCGTCCGCATGATGGATGTTTTCGAGATTCTGGCGACGGCACGCGTCGATCGATGCATTGCGCACCATCCGCGTCACGTACGCGACCGGCTGGCGCACGGCATCCTGGTTCGGAAAGTCGACGAGCTTCACGAACACGTCGTGCACGACGTCCTCCGCGCGGCTCGCGCAGCCGAGAAAACCGCGCGCGACGTTGACCAGCATGGCGCGATGCGCGATCAGCACGTCGAGCAGTGCGCCTTGCGCACGCGGTTCGGCGCGGCGTCGCGCGCGCACGGCGCCGCTTCCGGGAAACCGATTCGCCGGTGCCGCGACCGGTCGTTCGAGCACGTCCGCCATTGCCATCGATCTGCTCCGTCGTATTCCGAGATAGCGGAATGTAACGTAAACGCAAATCATTCTCAATCCGATTACCAACACCCCTCCCGGGTGTGGGGAATAGTCTGATCAAACTGTGCAGACACTGCGCATGCAGCCGATGCGTGCGGCGAAGCTTACGGCGCGCGGCGCAGTAAGGCGGCGGGCATTCGCGCGCGCCACGTCCGGCGTGCGAGGCTTCGGCCCGCATCGCGTCGCGGGCCACGTGCGGACGACGCCTTTCTGCCGTCTGACGAAACGCCTTCGACCGTTATTTGCGGTAGCAACTTATTACCACGTGAAATTTTCGGGGCTCGTACGATCGGGCTGCGGTTTCCAAGGGAGAACGACATGAAAACCATCGTGTTATCCGCCGTGATGATCGGCGCGTTATCGAGCGTGATGCTGACCGGCTGCGTGGCCTACCCCGCACCGGCGCAGGTCACGGTCGGCTGGCACGGCGATCGTTACTGGGACGGACATCGTTACTGGGAACGCCGTGACTGGGAGGCGCATCATCCGGGCTGGCACGACGACCGTCGCGACGACCGTCGCGATGACCGTCGCGACGAACCGCGCCCGCAGTGGTAACGCCGCGCCGCTTTCCGTAATCGCCAACTTCAACGACAGGACATCAACATGAAAACGCTACTGAAGACCCTCACCGCCGCCGCCGTCGCTGCCGCCGTGCTCGCACCGACGCTCGCGCAAGCGCATCCGCACCGCGTCTGCCATGTCGAGCATCACCATCACAAGGTGTGCCGCTGGGTGCGCTAAACACCGCGACGCGCCGCGCGAGCGGCGCGTCGTCGCATGGCGTCGCGCGCTCGCGCGCGACGCTCAGTAGATGAACAGCCGGATCGTCGCGGTGCCGGTAAACGGCCCGATCTTCGGCGCCCCGAACGACTTCAGCACCGCATCGAGCGTCACGCTCTGATAGTTGACGCTGCCCGGCATCTGCGCGAGCACGAACTGCTGGTTGAACGGAATCGCGGTGCCGTTGCGATCCTCGATGCCGATCCCGAAATTGCTGTCGGCGGCCGGCACGAGCAAGCCGTTGCGCACCGTCTGCGCCGTCTCGAAGTAGCCGTCCACGCGCACCGGCACGCTGCACTGCTTGGTCAGCGCGACGCTGAACGTCTTGCGCGGCACGGCCGGCGAAAAGCCGGTGGCCGTCGCCTGGATCTGCCCGAACTTCACGACGCCCGGCTCGGGCGTGACCTTCACGTCCACCATGCACGGCGTCGGCTTGAGCTTCTGCAGCCCGCTCAGCTTGTAGCGGAAACTCGGATTGATGTAGTTCAGCCCGCCCTTCCCGTCGAACTGGAAGACTGCGTAGACGTCCGACGGCGGCTGCGTCCAGCTGCCGCGCTTGCGCACGACGACCTGATACGTGATGCTCAGCGGAAACTTTTCGCATCGTCCGGCGCGCACGTCGGCATCGCTGAGCCGGCACGGCTGCACGTAGGTGCTCGTCTGCACGCCGTCGCCCGGCTGGCTGCTGCGGCCGAAATAATCCTGGCCGAGATAGCGGATGCCGATCTCGAGCCCCCACGCGGCCGGATTCTGCTGCTCCGGGTTCGCGTAGAAGTAGATCCACTCGCCGAACGTCTTCATGCTGCCGCCGAGATCCTTGTAGCAGTAGCCGGTCGTCGTGCGCGGCGGCGACACCCAGATCACGTAGCCGTCCGGCGCATCGGTCGGATACGACGCGACGTTGCCGATCGATTCGGTCAGCACCGTGCCGCCGCCGTTCGCGACGCAGCGCACGGCCCACGCGGGTTGCGCGAGCGCGATCAGCAGCACGCAGACGCTCCAGCCGAACCACGCGCGCAGCCGGCCGGCAGCACGCGGTCGTCGTGCGCCGCTCATCGCTTCACGCTCTTGCAGGCGCCCGCGCCGCACGCATACTCGACCGCGACCTGGCCGCCGTAGTCGTCGACGTGCGTGACGAACAGCGTCGACGGCGCCGCGCCGTCGAACCGCAGCTCGGCCGTGCTCATCGGGCTCACCATCAGCGGATCCATCGGCACCGGCGTCTTCTGCGCGCCCGCGGCGAGCGCGACGATCGTCACGTGATACGGCGTCGGGTTGTCGAACACGAGCCGATGCGCGGCGGTGTCGACGCGCAGCGTCATCGGCAGCGTCCAGTCCTCGTCGCGCGCGGGCTGCACGCCCTTCGGCCGGTAGAACAGCTTCATCTGCGTATGCAGCGCGATCTGCAGCGTGTTCGGCGTGTCGGTCTTCGGCGGCACTTCGCGGATGTTCAGATAGAACACCGATTCGCGATCGGCCGGCAATTCGGCGCCGGGCAGTTTCGCGATGCGCAGCACGTTGCGCTCGTTCGCCTCGACGCGCTGCAGCGGCGGCACGACCATCAGCGGCGACGTGATGCGCTTGCCGTTCGCGTCCTCGAGCCACGACTGCACGAGATACGGATAGGTCGCGCTCTTGTTCGTGACCGTGACGACCGCGGCCTGCTCGCCTTCGTTGAAGATCACGCGCGTGCGATCGGGCACGATCGACGCGTGCGCGGCGCAGGCGACGAGCGCGCCGGCCGCGGCGAGCAGCGACGACGTGCGGCGCACGCCGGGAAGGGAAAGAAAGTGCTTCATCGCAACATCCGTCAGTGAATCGTTTCGGGTTGGGCGGCCGCGTGCGGCGCGACCGTCAAGTCGCACGCGACCGGAATCGGCGTGCCTTCGAGTTGCAGGCGGTTCGGCAGCGTGTCGATCGTGCAGAGCGTGCGTTCGCCTGCGCGCACGACCAGCGACGACTTCGGCTGCACCTGCGTCAGATACGCGGCGCCGCCCTCGCCGACGATGCCGAGCTCCTTGCCGTTCGCCGCGTCCTGCACCGATGCGCCGAACGGCAGCGGCTTGCCGGCCGCATCGGTCAGCGTCAGATAGAGGTTGCTGCCGCGCGCGGCCGAAAACTGCACGAGGCCGATCGCGCCGTCGGTCAGCACCATGCGCTGGATCGGGTTCGACACCTGCACTTCGAGCGGCAGCTTCTCGACGTTGACCGCCGCGTCGTAGACGTTGTACGGCGAGATGCCGTCGAGCACCGCGTAGCCGCGCGAATCGGTGTGCGTCAGCGTGCCGGACAGCGGCACGTCGCGCACGCCGTCGGTCGACACCAGCAACCGCGTGTCGCCCGCATTGCCGTTCGCATGCGCGGCAATGCCGTACTGCGTCGCGACGAGCGAGCCGTCGACCTCGAGCGATGCGGCCGCGTAACCGTTCGCGACGGTCGACGCCTGCGCGGTCAGCTGATACGCGGACGTGCGCTGGCGGAAGCTCGCGTTCGCCGACGCGCGGCCGTCCGTCGTGCCCGCGCTGATCTGATACGTGCGCCCGGCCGGATCGTCGTACAGGTAGCCGGCATTGACGCTCGTGCTGCCGTTGCCGGTCGTCAGGTTCGACGTGACGGTATGGCGGCCGCCGATCGGCAGCGTCGCAGTCACCGACACCTGGTTGCCGCCCGCGCCCGCGCTCTGCGTGCGAAACGCCGACACGCTGACGTTCAGGTTGCGCAGCGCGCCGACCGAGAAGGCGCGCGTCAACGTCACGCCGACGCGCTGCTCGGACGCGCGTTCCCAGTACGTCGTCTGGTCATACGAGAAATAGGCCGACGTATCGCCGAAGCGCTTCGACATCGTCGCCGAGTAGCGTTGCTTGCTGTTCGCAAGGCCGTATGCGGTCGGGTCGCCGGAGAACTGCGCGAAGTTCGTGTAGTCGCGTTCGGAAAAGCGATAGCCGAAGAAGCGCACGTCCGCGTCGAGCCCGTCGAAATGCTTCGAATAGTTGATGCGGTACGAGTTGCCGTGACGCGTCGCGCCGTTCCACCAGAGCCGGGCGCGTGCATGCGTGACGTCGGCCGATACCGCACCGAACGTGCCGAAATCGCGGCCGACGCCGAGCGCGATCGACGTATAGCCCGACGCGGCGATGAAGCCGCCGTACACGGTGACGTCGAACGGCAGCCCGTACGCGGCCTCGCCGAAGCCGAAGAACGGCGTGATGCCCGCGCCGCCGAAGCGCCGCGGCTTGCCGACCGCGGCCTTGTAGCGGAACTGCCCCGTGCGCGCGAGGAACGGCACGGCCGCGGTCGTCACCTGGAAGCGCTGCACGCTGCCGTCCTCTTCCTCGACCGCGACATCGAGCGTGCCCTGCACGCTCGTGTTGATGTTCTGCAGCGCGAACGCACCGGGCGACACGCGCGTCACGTACAGCACACGCCCCTGCTGCGACACGGTCACGGTCGCGTTGGTGCGCGCAACGCCGGAAATCAGCGGCGCATAGCCGCGCAGCGACGGCGGCAGCATCCGGTCGTCGCTGCGGATCGACGCGCCGGTCAGCGCGAACGTGTCGAAGATGTCGGAGCTCAGATAGTCGTCGCCGAACGTGACGGTCGACTGGATCGACGGCAGCGCGCGGAACGCATAAAGGCGGCTGAAACGGAACGTGCGGTCCGCATAGACGGTATTGCCGACGTTCGACTGCGCCTGGTAGTCGCCGCGAACGCGCCACGCGCCCCAGTTCGCGCCGATCGTCCCGTACGCCTGGACCGCGTTCGTCTGCCGGCCGCCCGAACCGAAGCTGCGGTTCGTGTTCGCGATCACGCGATAGTCGAGCATCGCGCCCGCGATCCCGTCCGACCAGCGTTCGGGCGGCAGATACGTGCCGTCGGTGAACGCGAGCGCGGCCTGCGGAATCGTGATCCTGAGCCGGCCGTCGCCCTTCAGGTAGCGCACGGTCACGCCCTCGATCGCCGCGAGATCGACGCAGCGCCCGCCGTGGAAACGCGGCAGGTCTTTCGCGAGCGACGGCTTCAGGCCGAACTGCGCGACGAGCTCGGCGCGCAGGCAGGGCTTGCCCGCGCCCGACGCGTCGAGCGCGACGAACTCGATCGGCTGCAGCCCGTAGAACAGGTCGTTGACCTGCACCTCGAGCATGTACTCGCCGGGCAGCGTGAAGTCGGCCTGCGAGAACTGCGACAGGTCGACGTCGGTCGTGCCGTCGATGCTGAGACTGTCTCTTATACACATCT